>DVHA01000192.1 GCA_018712425.1 Candidatus Faecivivens stercoravium
ATCGTCTCGAACAGCAGCGCCTTTGCCTTTTCCATCTCGACGCCCCTCAGCTGGGTCGCGGCCATCGTCTGGTGGCCGCCGCCGCCCATCTTTTCCATGATGAGCTGGACGTTAATCAGCCCCATGCTGCGGGCGGAGATATTGATGCCGCCCCCCGCCTCATAGAGGACGAAGGAAGCGTCGACGTCGTCGATGCTGAGAAGCTCGTCCGCCGCCTGGGAGGCAACCACCCGCATATCGTCCGAAGAGAAGTCGCTCTGGGCGACCGCGCACTTGCGATAGACCTGGGCGTTAGAGACAATCCGGGTTTTCCGCTGGTAGGAGTCCATCGAGTTGGAGAACATCTTCCGGACGACGACGGTGTCGGCGCCGGTCCGGCGGAGATAGGCCGCCGCCTCGAAGGTACGGACCCCGGTCCGCATCGCGAAGCTCCGGGTATCCAGCATGATGCCGGCCAGGAGCGCCTGGGCGACCACCGACGTGATCTTGCAGTCTTCGCCCATATACTGGATGAGCTCGGTCACCATCTCGGAAGCCGAACTGGCGTACGGTTCGTGGTAGAAGATAACCGCGTTGTCGATATGGTTGACCATCTTGCGGTGGTGATCGATGACGACGACCGTTTTGCACCGGTCAAGGACCTCTTTCGACTCGACGAGGTTGGGGGTATGGGTGTCGCAGATAATCAGCATTGTCTGCGGGGTGATCGAGAAGAGGGCCTCATCGGGGTCGATGAAGAGGTCGTGGTTCCCCTCCTCCGACTTGACCATCTCAATCAGCGTCTTGGAGAGGTTTTTCTCCCGGTCGATGACGATAAACGCCTTTTTGCCGATTGAACGGATGGCGCTGGCCATCCCGGCCGACGCGCCGACGCAGTCGAGGTCGCCGAACTTGTGCCCCATGACCAGCACCTTGTCGGCCGTCTTAATCAGCTCAAGCATCGCGTTTGCGACCATCCTCGACTTGACCTTAGTCCGCTTCTCAACGCCCTTAGAGACGCCGCCGTAGAACTCATAGGTCGTCCCCATCTTGACAGCCGCCTGGTCGCCGCCCCGCCCCAGCGCCATATCCAGCGCCTGCCGGGCGGAAGCTTCGCTCTCGGCGAGGGTATCCTCACCCCGCCCGATGCCGATCGACAGGGTGACGGGGTATCCGCCGGTATCGATCTTCCGGACGTCGTCCAGCACCGAGAACCGGCTTTCGATGATTTTCTCGAGGTGCTCTTCCTCGACGACCATCATATACTGTTCGTCGTCATACCGTTTGATGAAGCTGTTGGTCATCTGGCTGGAGAATTCCTCGAGGAGGGTATCGACAGCGCTTAAAATCCGCGACTTTTCGCTCTCCTTTGCCTTCTGCATCAATTCGTTGTAGTTATCCAGCACAATCAGCATCACCGACGGCCGGGTCTTCCGGTAGAGGGCGGCCTCCTTGTCCATCTCGGTGACGTCGATAAAGTAAAGCAGGTAAAAATCCTCGTCCCCGGCCTTTACCGGCTTATCGGTCCCGGCGTCGGGGATATCGACCTGCCCGGGGTGCAGCCCCCGGACGTGGTAGGACTTTTCGCCGATCTGGAGGGGGACCTCCTTGCGGCAGAACTCGTCCAACGCGAGGTTCGTAAGCTTCCCGAAGCTCTCGCCGATCATCTCCCGCTTCCCCAGCACCTCCGTCTGGAACGACTCGCTGTACCAGAGGATCCGCCTCGACGACCCGACCGCCATCATCGGGATCGGGAAGTTTAAGAGCATCTCCTGTCTCGCGGGGTCCAGCTGGGAAGCGATCCGGGTCAGCGTCCCCCGCATATGCCGCCGGATGCTTTGCAGACGCACCGCGACATACACCCCATACGCGAGGGCGCAGGGCGTCAGGATATACGACACCATCGGCTCAATCAGCCATGTGACCGCCGCCAGCACCAGGCAGACCACCGCCAGCACCAGCATATGCACGCGGATATTCCAAACCTTCGGACGCTTCATCGCACGCCCCTCCCCCCAGGCCGGCCCGGCCGGCAATAATACAAATCGTAGAATCTCGCTCTATCATAACAAAAAGTTGATATCGTAAAGTGAGACTGCCTCATGTTAATATCCATATTTTATCGCACTTGCGGCCGTTTGTCAACGTGCCCGCCGGCATTTTGGCCAATCCGGCCGGTTGCGAGAATTTGATACAAACAAATTTTCTCCTTATTTTTATTATACATCCATTTTCTCCTTTTGTCCATCCGCAAACCGCACAAAAGTTCTCTCCCCATCGCGCAAAAAATCCCCGCCTCCGATCGGAAGCGGGGAAAAGGTTATTCGCCCAGTACGTATTCCTGATACATCCGGCGTTCCGGGTTAAGCGTCCCACTGACCTCCTCCGCCAGTTCGGGCGCGTTTTCCAGCTTCGACTGGATTTCCGCCCGGAAATCATCCGCTTCCATCCCGTCATAAGCGGTAAATTCGTCCATATCCGCGAAAGCGTACATCGTCCCGTCCGGATTAACCGCGAACATGCTGTATTCCTCGTCGATCAGGTAATAAATACCGGTTTCCGCCTCAATTTTGAGAAAAAGGACCAGCTCGTCGTTTTCCAGAGGCTTGGTTACCCCGCTGTCCAGGCCGCCCCGAATGCTGAGCGTAACCGTATCCCGGTCTTCTTCTCCCTGCCAGACTTCCAGTATTTTGACCTGAAAATCCGTGGCCCGAATGGGGATACCGGAACCGGAAAACGCCTCCCGCTCGGTTCCGCTGTCCTCTACTTTTACCCGCAAAACCGCATCCGACCACAAAAGCTGCAAGTCAAAATCCGGCTTTAACCGCAATTGAGACGAATGATCAGAAAGAGCAGGCCGGTCTTCCGGAAGATAGGTGTGCCTTTGCTCAGAAGCGCATCCCATTAAAGATGCGGAAAGCAACAATATCGCCAAAATTATCTTTTTCATCCGCTTCATTCCACCATCACCAACTCGCCTTTTTCCAAATCAAGGTAAAAATATTCAAGCGCGGTATAGTCCTGAATGTTCTCCTCGTTATACCGATCATACGGCAAACTCAGTTCGCAAATATGCCCATATTCATCCAGCCAGACCAGATAAACGAAATCATGCTGCCACCGGACATGCGCATATATCTCGGGAACCCCTTCGATTTCCTTGAGATGTTCCCTTCGGATCATCTGCTGGTTCACTTCCCCGTTTTCCTCCGGTACAGGGCTCCTTCTAAAGTAATACCTGCTCCGGCTTTCCCGTTCGTTGTACGCATCCTCAATATCCGGGTCGGCCAATTCGAAATGCGTCAGGTGCTGACTGTATTCCAGAAAATCTTCAGACAGATAAGAATAGGCCATACTGGGCGGATAATCCGAGTCTTTCAGCCTATCGTACCAAGTGATTTCATCCAGCCGGTAATCCTCCGGGATATTGACCAGCCTTGCAAACATATCCGGGTTTTCATCCTGAACCGTATAAAGCGTATAGCGTTCCGGCGTCTCTCTGAACGCCTCTATCATCTCTTCTTCCGACGAAAAGGTCGGCCGCATCAAAAAAGACTCCTCGGCTGATGTATGGGAAAGCCGCTCCTTCTCCCCGCACCCGCCGACTATCACCGCGCACACCGCCGCCAGCGCTATCCATCCAATCTTCCGCATTTTCCCGCCTCCCTTGCGCATTTTACCTAATTTTATTGTACCAACTCCCCGCAAAAATGTCAACAAAAAGAGCCCGCCCCATAAAAGGCAGGCTCTCAGCTTGTCGAAAAAGTCTTTTTTGATTATTTTTTGGGTGCTGCGCACGCTTCATTATCAGCAGCAAAGCTGTGGTCAGCTTCGGAAATACGGCAAGCGGCCGCTTGGGAAGGGGCTCTGCCCCTTCCAGTCCCGCAAGCCCTTTAAAAAGGGCTTGACCCTAAACTTTTTATTGCCGCCCGTCTCAGATTTCCATAATAATCGGCAGAATCATCGGGTCCCGCTTGGTCTTCCGGTAGATGAACGACGACAGCGCGTCCTTCACCCGGATTTTCAGCGCGCTCCACTCCCGGATATCCTTCTGCTGGCAGTCGAGGAGGGTATCCTTAATCAGCTGTCTGGCGTTCTCCAGCAGCTCCTCCGACTCCCGCACATAGACAAACCCGCGGGAGACGATATCCGGTCCGGCAACCACCGCGCCCGACTCGCTCTCGATCGTCACGACGACGATAATCAGCCCGTCCTGGGCCAAATGCTTCCGGTCCCGCAGCACGATGCTGCCGACGTCGCCGACCCCGTACCCGTCGACGAACACCCGTCCCGCCTCGACGGTGCCGGTGACCGCCATCGAATCGGGCGTCAGCTCGACCACCTGCCCCAAGTCGGTCAGCAGGATGTGGTCCGGCTCGATGCCGATCTCCCGCGCCAGCGCCGCGTGTTCCGACAGGTGCTTATACTCGCCGTGGATCGGGATGAAGAACTTCGGCTGCACCAGCGACATCAGGAGTTTTAACTCGTTCTGGCAGGCGTGGCCGGATACATGCACCTCGTACATCGACTTGCTGACCACCTCGGCCCCCAGCTTTAAGAGGTCGTTGATGACCCGGGTGACATGCTTTTCATTGCCGGGGATGGGGTTGGCCGAGATGATGATGAAGTCGTCGGGGTTGACCTGGATTTTGCGGTGCTCACCCGACGCCATCCGCGACAGGGCGGACATCGGTTCCCCCTGGCTGCCGGTGGTGATGATGACCAGCCGGTCGGAGGAATAGCGGCCGATGTTGTCGGCGTCGATGAGGATATCCCGCGGGACGCTTAAATACCCCAGCTCGATCGCCGTCGAAACGACATTGACCATGCTCCGCCCGGAAACCGCGACCTTCCGGCCGTTTTCCGCCGCCAGGTTGATGATCTGCTGGATCCGGTGGATGTTGGAGGAGAAGGTCGCGATGATAATCCGCCGGTCCCCCGCCTGCTGGAACAGACCCCTGAGCGTCCGGCCGACGTTCCGCTCAGAATCGGTGTAGCCGGGGCGCTCGGCGTTTGTCGACTCGCCCAGCATGCACAGGACCCCCTGCTTGCCCAGCTCAGCAAACCGCGCCAGGTCGATCATCTTCCCCTCAATCGGGGTGTAGTCGACCTTAAAGTCGCCGGTGTGGACGACGACGCCCACCGGGGTGGTAATGGCAAAGGCCATCGAATCGGGGATCGAATGGTTGACGTGGATTGCCTCGACGGTGAAGGCTCCCAGCTTGATGACGTCCCCCGGCATAAACTGCATGAGTTTTGCCTTGCCGGCCAGGCCGTGCTCCTTCAGCTTCCCGTCGATCAGCCCCAGCGTCAATTTAGCGCCGTAGATCGGGATATCGGTCCCGAATTTTTTCAGGAAATAGGGCACCGACCCGATGTGGTCCTCGTGCCCGTGGGTGATGACCATCCCGCGGATCTTCTCTTTGTTTTTTTCGAGATAGGTAAAGTCGGGGATGACCAGGTCGACCCCCAGCATCTCCGAATCGGGGAAGCCCATCCCGCAGTCGACAATCAGGATATCCTTCCCGTACTCGTAGACAGTCAGGTTCTTGCCGATCTCGTTGAGGCCGCCCAGCGGGATAATTTTGAGGGCCGGTTTCTTCTCGCCCCGGCCGCTGTTCTTCCCGGCGGTGTTCCGGCTGCGGCCCCGGCGGGGGGCCTGCACGAGGTCGTATTCCGCCTCGGGGGTAAAGGTCTCCCGGGGCGCCTCTTCCCGCCCGGTTTTCCCGCCGGTGGTGCGGCGGGTGCGCCGCTTGTCGCCGCCCGCTTTGGCGGAACTGCGCCGTTCGCCGGCGTTCCGGCCGGCCGTTTTGCCCTGGCCGCTCCCCTCCGATTCCAGCGCCGCGACGTCGGCCGCCGTCATCACCAGCTCGGGGAGCGAACCTTTGCTATTAGAGCCTGCCGCCTTCTGCCCGAACCCCTTCACCCGGCGGCTCCGTCTGGGGGAGGAGGGGGTTTTGGACCCTGTGGAGGACAGGATCGCATCAATCACTTTCGTATTCTGCGTTTTTGCCACTATACATACCTTCTCTTTCTTGTGTCACACACCGGCGGCCGAATAGAATGCCACCTTACTACCGATTTCCAAAACTCCGGCCCCATCATCCCGGGGGCCGCAAGCGCCCTATTTGTATTCCGGCCCGGCAGGGCAGATGCAGCCCCGGGGCAAATTCTCCCCGCATGAGGGGGGATTTCCGCAGCGAAAACACCCGGCTCTCCGCCTTCGTGGACAGGCGGCGCGCGGGGTTTCATTTCCCGCCCTTTTTTCTAAGCGATCCATATTCCGTCGACGACCGGGTAGAAACAGGAAAGGGGGGAGGTGCAGAAAAGGTTTCCGAACAAATAAGATACTTTAATTTTAGCCGTTTTGCCCGGCGTTGTCAAGCAAGCTTTGTATATTTTGCTAAATATCCGATTTTCCTTCACAAAGCCGCCCGGTTTTTCGCCAATTTGCCGCCCGGCAGCCGCGGGAAAGAGCTGTTACAAGTATATGCCGGCCGGCGGGAAAGTATGCGCCCCGGCGATTTTCAGCGTTCCGCGTATACCGGTTTTGCTGCCCTTATGGTTTTCCGCGGGGTCGAAGCGCATCGCTTGCTGCGCTCTGTCTCGCGGGAACGAAGTCCGGCAAATCTGGGTCCAGGGGCCTTTGGCTCCTGGCGAAGTCCAGAGGCGGAGCCTTTGGTCCATCCAAGTGAAACTTGGTCCCATCCAAGGGGAACCCTTGGTCGCTGCCATAAGGGCAGCGAAATCAACATTCCATGCTCAAAGGAAAAAACAACCCCCGCCCCGTTATCTTTTCCCCGCCCCGCCGGCCGCCGCCCGGATCATCGCCAGCAGCCGCTTGACCGCCGGCCCCTGGTGGCGGGAGGTGTCCTCGACCAGGCAGACCGCCCGTTCGGGGATCGGCTCGACCAGCCGGATCTGCCCGACCTCCTGCCGGGCGATTGCCTCGGCGGCCAGCGTCTCGGAGTAAAACCCGATACCGAGGTTGTGCCGGACCATCGGCAGCACCTGGTCCATTGTTGCCGCCTCCATATCCACCCGGAAGGTGCAGTCGTGGGTCAGGAAGAACTTCTGGTAGAAGGCGAAAGTGCTGGTGCCGGGGCTGAGGCAGACCAGCGAACAGGACTCGATGTCCCGGAGCCGGCAGATATCTTCGGTCAGGTGCCTGAATTTGGTCCCGCCGATCAAAATCTCCCGGAAGCGGAAGATTGGCGTCGACCGCAGCCCGCTGCGGGTCGGGACCGGGGCGGTGATGACCGCACAATCGATCAGCCCCTTTTCCAGCGCGCCGACCGCCTGGGGGGAGGTGTAGTTGTAAATCCGCAGATGGACGCCGGGATACATCTCATGGAATTGCGACAGCTTATCCAGCAGCAGCAGGTGGAGGGCCGATTCGCTGGCGGCAATCGTCACAATCCCGCTTTCGAGGCTGACGTCCCGCCGCAGTTCCTCTTCCCCCATCTTCAGCTGCTCGTAGGCCACCGCCACATGCTCGTAGAGCCTTTCCCCTTCCGGCGTCAGCGTGATCCCCCGGTTGGAGCGGACAAACAGCTTGCAGCCCAGCTCGTCCTCAAGGTTGTTCATCACCCTTGTGATGTTGGGCTGGTTGTTGTCCAGGAGCTCCGCCGCCCGGGTAAAGCTCTTACATTGCGCAACCGCGTGGAAAATGCGGTAGTAGTCGTAGGTAATCGTAGCGTTCACCTTCTTGTCATATTAATTTTATATGGCAGCTATATCAAAAATACTTTTTACATTTTGTCACAATTAGAGTATACTATATTCGCCCCAAAAATGCAAGTTTGGCGGCGGCCATGCCGGGTGCGGCCGCACGTTTTGGGGAGAGAAAGGAATGGTAAGGATGAAAAGCTCTGGAAGGGAAGATGCGCTATGCTGACTGCGCTGGCTGGCCTCACTTGGGGCGGCGGCGCAGAGAGCGTGATGGAGCGTCTGCTGGAGACGTCCGACATCATCGTCCGGTATCAGGGCGGCGGCGCCCCCCACACCCTCCGGACCGAGGACGGCAGCTACCGTTTCCGGGTTTTGCCGGAAGGGCTTAAGTATCCCGGGAAGGTCTGCGTGCTGGGGGACGGGATGGTCATCGACCTGGACTGCCTGCGGCACGAGCTTTCGATGATGCGGTACTTCCACCTGCCGGCCGGCCCGGAGAACCTCCGGATTTCGGCCCGGGCGGTCGTGCTGATGCCCTTTTCCATCCGGGAAGGGATGCTGGCCCGCCAGGCGAGCGGCCAGCCGCCTACCGAGAGCAGCCGGCAGGGTTTTATTTACGCCTATGCCGACAAAGCCCTGCGGCAGGCGCTGCGGATGGGAGACCTTCTGCACCTCGGCCTCCCGGCGGTGCGGCAGCGGCTGCGCCGGTGCGTCGACCAGAAGAACGCCGTTTTCACCAAAGTCTACGGCGACCAGCCGCTGGACTATAAGGAAATGGTCCGCTGGTGTGAGGAACAGGCGGCTTTTTTCGCCCCCTATATCTGCGACACCGGGCGGTTTTTGGCCGGCGCGGCGGAGGAGGGGAAAGAAATCCTCTTCGCCTCCCAGTTCGGCGCCCTGTTGGACCTCGACTACGGCCTCTACCCCTATACCTCCAGCTTCAATACGCTGGCGGGATTTGCGGCCGTCCGCTCGGGGATGCCGGGGCACCGCCCGGACCGGATTGTCGGCACGCTGCCGGCTTATTCGGTCGGGGTTGCCGGCGGCCCGTTTCCGGCGCAGTCCGCTTCGGCGGAAGACTGGGGGGAGATGCTTTCGCTCCCCGGAGACCGTCCGCCCGGCCTCCAATACGGCCCCTTTGACCTGCCGGCAGCCCGGTACGGGCTGCGGCTCCAGCATCCGGACACCCTGGTCCTCTGCGGGCTGGAAGCGTTAAGCGGCCTGCGGTCGGTCCCGGTGGTCACCGGCTACCGGGCGGGGGACACGGTAATCCGGGACCTTGACGCCCTCCTGGCCGGCGACCGGCTCGATGGGGTCCGGCCGGAATCGGAACGGCTTCCCGGCTGGGAAGGGGATATTTCCGGCATCCGCAGTTTCTCCGGCCTGCCGCAAGAGGCAAAACGGTACGCCGCCTTTTTAGAGGAAGGCCTCGGGAGGCGGTTTGACGGCGTATCGGTGGGGGAAGGGCCGGAAAGCATCATCCCTCGTTAAAAACCGCTTCTGGAAATCAATTTTCGCTGTTTTTCCCTTAAAACGCACGGAGCGACCATGGGCGTTCGAAGACCGGCCTTCCACGGCCGGTCTCACGCGGAAGGGACGGGTAATTCACGCCGCGTCGGACAGCGGGTCCAGGGCTCGCTAGAGTTCTGGCGGTTTCCAAAGGCAGAGCCTTTGGTCCATCCAAGGGAACCTT
>DVHA01000193.1 GCA_018712425.1 Candidatus Faecivivens stercoravium
TCAACGCGGCATGAGCGCCTGTCAGGCAGCTTATCCGGCATTATTTTGCGTTATCCTTTTCACCCATAATGGTTTCCTTCATGGAAAAAAGTTGCAATTTTTCCGCAACTTTGGTCATTTATCTATACAAACCGGGCGGTTTTTGTCCTTTTTGACCGGAACAGGGGAGGGTTGACGGCGGGAAAAAGCCGTGGTATACTTTATGAGATAAAAGCACGAAAGCGAAAGGACGGATGACAGATGAAAATTGCGGTTGTGGGGATGGGGCTGATCGGCGGGTCCTTCTGCCGGGCCATCAAGGCGAAAACGGCCCACAAGGTCTACGGCTGGAACCGCTCCCGGTCGGTGATCCGGGAGGCGTTTGCTGAAGAGGCGATTGACGGGGAAATCCGGGAACTTTCCGAGCTGCGGGACTTTGACCTGGTGATCCTCGGCTTCCACCCGGAACTGACCCTCTCTTTTGCAAAGGAACACCTGGACTGCTTCCCTGAAAGCGGCCTGACGGTCGATACCTGCGGCGTCAAGGAGTCAATCGTCTCGGAACTGCAGCCGCTCTTCGATGGGGCCGGGCGGCCGTTTATCGGCACCCACCCGATGGCCGGGCGGGAGTTTTCCGGCTTCCAGTATTCGCTCGCCTCCCTTTATGAGGGGGCCAGCTGGATTGTGACCCCGCCGGCGGATGTGAACCCGGCCCATATGGCGCTGCTCCGCCGCCTCGCCCGGGAACTGGGATTTTCCAGACTCGTCGAAACCGACCCCCGCACCCACGACGCGACAATCGCCTACACCTCCCAGGTGGCCCACGTCCTCTCCAACGCCTACGTCAAAAGCCCGACCCTCAAAAACGAGAGCGGCTTCTCGGCCGGGTCGTTCAAGGACCTCTCCCGGGTCGCGAAGCTAAACGCCGGGATGTGGACCGAGCTGTTCATGATGAACCGGGAGGCCCTCTCCTTTGAGATTGAGACGCTGATCGAGAACCTGAAAAGCTACGACGCGGCCCTGCGGGCGGGCGATCGGGAGGAACTCTTCCGGCTCCTCAAAGAGGGCAACGACCTCAAGGAATGGTCGATTGACCGGGAGGCGCGGCTGCGTCCGGAGAAGTGAGCGCATCCAGCTCCAGCGCCGTCCAGCAGCGGGTCTCCCCCTCGGCATCCACCCACCGGAGCATCCCGGCGGTATCGCCGGTCCGGGCGGTCTCCGGCAGCGACTCCCGCACCGAGAGGACAGGGGAAAGCCGTTCGCCGGGGGCGAGGGCGGCGGAAAGGGATTCCCGGGGCCGGACGGTATAGAAAAGGGCTGTTTCCGTTTCCGACCGGACGGGGACTTGGATTTCCGACAGGTCTGTTTCCAGCGCGACCGGCGCCAGGGCCGAAAACCCCCAGTCGAGGAGCGCCGCCGAATCGTCCCAGTCCTCCGGGTCGTGGAGCACCACCGAGACGATCACCGCCCCGTCCCGTTCGGCGGCCGACACCAGGCACCGCCCCGCTTCGTCGGTGTAGCCGGTCTTGAGGCCGATGCAGCCTTCGTATTCCTTTAACAGGCGGTTGTGGTTGGACATCCAGTATTCCACCCCGCCGACGGTCATGTGCCCGTTTGTCTGCCCGCAGACTGCCCGGAACTCGGGGTTCTGGAGGGCGGCGCAGGCGAGGACCGCGAGGTCATGGGCGGTGCTGCCCTGCCCCTCGGCGTCAAGGCCGGAGGGGGTGACGTAACGGGTGTTTTCCATCCCCAATTCCGCCGCTTTCCGGTTCATCAGCTCCGCGAACCCTTCAAAGCTCCCGCCCAGCCGGATGGCGGCGGCCGCGGCCGCGTCGTTGCCGGAGGAGAGGAGCATCCCCCAGACTAAAAGCCGCAGCGTCACTTCCGCCCCCGGCTTGATCCCGAGGGCGGACCCTTCGACTTTCACCTCGTCGCCGACGGTGAAGGGTTCGTCGAGCTGCCCTTCCCCCAGCTCGAGGGTTAAGAGGGCGGTTATGATTTTGGTGGTGCTGGCGATCGAGCGGAAACTGTCCCCGTCCTTTTCGTAGAGGAGCGTCCCGCTGCCGGTCATCACACAGGCCGACGCCGCTGAGATGCCCGGCGGGTCGGGCAGGGCGGTATCCGGGGCGGTGACGGCCGTCAGGCTGGGGGAGATGGCCTCCCCCGGTGAAGCCGCTGGCTCTCCCTGCCCGCCCGCTTCCCAAAGCCCCCACAGGAACATGCTCCCGACGGCGAAAAGGGCGGCCGCCCCGCCTGCCGCCGCCGCTAAAACCTGTCTTTTCCCCATATTGCCGACCATCCCTTTCCGCTGGCTTTTTTCCATCTATACGCGCGCTGTCCGGCCGGTATGCGGAAGGATGGGACGAGTCTCCAAAAAATACATGGGAAATTCACAGAAATTTGACATGAGTACATCCCTGTTTATGCTATAATGATGGTGTATTGAGGACAGCATAAGGAGTGATTGCATTTTGAATATCCTGCACTTCCTGACACCCAAAAGTGAAGTAGCATACCTTTATGATGACTTTTCCCTCCGGCAGGCGCTGGAGAAGATGGAATACCACCAGTATTCGGCCATCCCGATCATCACCCGGGAAGGGCGGTATGTCGGGGTCATTACCGAGGGGGACCTTTTGTGGCATGTAAAGAACCAGGACTTTATGAACCTGCGGATGGCGGAAGAGGAGCCCCTTTCGGAGGTCCACCGCCGGACCAATGCCCAGGCGGTCGGCGTCGGGACCAGCATTGAGGACCTGGTCGTCTCGGCGATGAACCAGAACTTTGTCCCGGTGGTCGATGACCGGGATATGTTTATCGGGATTGTCAAGCGCAAGGAGATCATCCGCTACTGCTATGAGCTTGCCTTCCCCGGCAAGACAGTCGACGAAGGGCAGCTCTGGCCGGTGATCAACCGCAAGCGCCAGCCGGTCCGCGAACGGGAATAAAAAAGCCCGGAAGCTTTTCCCTGAAAGGGGAAGCTTCCGGTTCTGACTGTCGAAAAACAAGTTTTTCGACAGAATAACATCGGGACTGCATGCCTCCCTACGGTCGACACTTGTCCCGATCAAGGTATTTTTTCCGCCATACATGCCGCCGGAAAAAATGTGATTTAATTTTTGTGCGTATCGAAAAGCCCATTTTCTATTTTTACGGAACTTTTTCGACAAGCTGGCCCGGAAGCTTTTCCCTGAAAGGGGAAGCTTCCGGTTTTTTGTTTATTCCTTTACTTCAGCGCTCCAGTCGGTGACGGCACCCGTTTCGGAGTCGATTTCAAATTCATAGTAAACGCCTTCGCAGTAGACGTTCCCTTCATAGCGGGTGCGGCCGTCGTCCCGTTCTTCCCAGATGTTGATCTCTTCCGCCGGCGCGCCGGTGCGGGTAACAACCTGTTCCCGGGCGCCGTCCAAGTCGGTGGGGTCCTCCGCTAGGCCGCGGAGCGCACTGTCTTTGAGCTCATAGTCGAAATTGAGCATCCGGCCGTCCGACCGGGCGATGTCGTAGTCGTATTCGGCGGTCTGGGTTTCAAACTCGACCTGGTAGACCGGGGTGCCGTTTTCCTGGTCCCGTTCGGCCTGGGTGCCGTAAGCGTCTTCCGCGGCGACGCCGGCTAACTCCAGGGCGATGGAGAGGGCGTCATCGGCCGTAATCTCCTCCCCGGCAGGGACGGAAGAGGAAGCCCCGGATACGGCTGCCGCTTCGGAGCTTTCGGCGGCAGGCGGGGTGCTTTCGCCGGAAGTTTCGTCCTGGGCGGAAGATGCGTCTGGGGCGGCCGCCGTTTCACTGGAAGAAGCTACCGGCTGGCTGGATGCGCCGCCGTCATCGCCGCCGAAACCGATCCGCAGGGTGCAGCCGCTGAGCAGGAGGGCAGAGGCCGCCGCCAGCCAGAAGATCCTTTTTTTATACATAACAACATATCCTCCTTTTTACCTGGATTTTACCTTAGTGTAGCATATCCTGTAGCAATGCGCAAGGGAAAATGAAAAAATCCCGGCGGTTTGATGCGCCGGGATTTTTGGTTATTCGTAGAGGCTGTCGTCTTCAAACACCGCCCCCCGCCCGATCAGCGCCCCGCCCAGCAGGCAGGAGGCGGTTTCCCCGAGCCTGGAGAGCCGGATATCCGGGATGACGTCGACCGCCGGGGCAACGTAGGACTGGACATACTGCCGGAGGGTATCGAGGAAATACTGCCCGGCAGAGGCGTAGTCCCCCTGGATGATGATGATATCGGGGTCGGCGAGGAATAAAAGCTGCCGCAGCGAGACCGCAAACCACCGTGCCGCGTACCGGACGACCGCCCGGGCCAGCTTATCCCCCAGGCTGGCGGCCGAGAAGATGTCGTGCAGCGTCGGCTGGCGGCCCAGTTCCGACAGGCCGGAGGTCTGGTAGAGGACCGGTTGGGAGGCGATTTCTTCCAGCAGCTTTTTCCGGCAGACCAGGTATCCCAGGCTGTCGCCGCCGAGGGCGGTGTCGGAGGCCGGGTGGGCGGAAAAGCCCAGCGGGATGCCGGCAATCTCCCCCAGGACGCAGCGCTTGCCCTGGACGACAATCCCGCGGCGGATGATCGCCGCCATCGCGCCGGGGCCGTTGGTGTAGACGATGGCGGAGTTATCCGCGACCGCCGGGTCGGCGTCCGCTTCGCAGAGCAGCATCGTCCGGACCGGGTTGCAGCAGGAGACCGGCGCCCCGAGGGCTTCCCGCAGCATATCCCCCAGCGGCACCCGGCCGTTCCAGGCATCCTGCCGGTTGGAGAGGACGGTGCCGGTGTGGATGTCGACGATGCCGTGGATGGAGCATGTGACCCATCTCAGCGGCCCCGGCCGTTCGGGGCTCTCCGCCAGCATCCGGTCCAAAAGCCGCCGGCAGCCCGCCACGACCGCTTCCGGCGTGTAAGCGGGGAGGTTTTCCCGGGCTTCACAGAGGCAGTCCCGGGTCAGGTCATACAGCCCGCCGGAGAGTTCGGTCCCGCAGCAGTAAAAGCTCGCGATGCTGCCCCAGCGGCGGTCCAGCGCGAACATGTCCGGCTTTTTGCCCCCTTCGCTGGTGGAGCTGCCTTTGCCGGCATCGGCAACCAGGCCTTTCTGGAGGAAAAAGTCGACGCACTTTTTGACGGTGTTGCGGGAAAGGGCGCTTTCCGCCGCCAGTTCCCCCAGCGTCGCCCGGTCCTTCCGGGCCAGCAGCCCCAGGACAATCCGGCGGTTGTTCAGTT
Source organism: Candidatus Faecivivens stercoravium (assembly GCA_018712425.1). Lineage (GTDB taxonomy): Bacteria > Bacillota > Clostridia > Oscillospirales > Ruminococcaceae > Faecivivens > Faecivivens stercoravium. The sequence goes on from DVHA01000193.1 coordinate 5,189, forward strand.
TAATATCCCGGGGCTTTTCACCCGCCTGCGGGAGGGGCGAACCTGCCATATCCTTTTGCTCCTTTCCGTTATACCGTTGTGATGAGGGTTTTGCCCCGGCCGCGGAGGCAGTAGACCCCGGCACCCGCGGGGATCAGGAAGCTGTCGCCCTTTTTCCCCTCGGCCCGCTGGCCTTCGTTCTCGATGATGACCTCGCCGTCCGCCACCGTCAGGCAGTGGAAGGAGAGCGGGGTCGCAAACCCCATGTATTCCCCCGTCAGGTCGATTTCCGAGACGGTGAAGTAGTGGCAGCTGCCCAGCAGCGTCCGGGTATACCCCTGGTGGTATTCTTTCCGGCCGATCGGGCCCATACGCGCCGGCTTTTCCAGCTTGAGGACATCGAGGGCCTTGTCCAGATGGAGTTCCCTGGGTTTGCCGTCCGCCCCCAGCCGCCCGTAGTCGTAGAGGCGGTAGGTGAGGTCGGAGTTCTGCTGGATCTCGGCGAGGGTGATGCCGCCGCCGATTGCGTGGAGGGTGCCGGCATTGATCCAGAAGACGTCCCCTTTGTGGACCGGCACCCGGTTGCAGAGGGTGGGGAGGGTGCCGTCCAGGGCCGCCGAACGCACTTCCTCCTGGGAGACCGGGCGGTTGAAGCCGTAGAGGATCGAGGCATCTTCCTCGCAGTCGATGATATACCACATCTCGGTCTTGCCGGAGGCGCCTTCCACCCGCATCGCATACCGGTCGTCGGGGTGGACCTGGATCGAGAGGTCTTTTGCCGCGTCGATCAGTTTAATCAGCACCGGGAAGGAAGGGAAGGCGGCCGGGCGGCTTCCTAGCACTTCCGCTTTGCCGCGGATGCGGATGAATTCGGTCAGCGGGACCGGCCCGGAGCCGTCAAACCCGGCGACGCCGATGGACGAAACGCCGTCGGGATGGCAGGAGAGTTCCCAGCTCTCGGCGATGCGGGGGAGGGGGCTTTCCTTGCCGTAGGTTTCTTTCAGCTTTTCCCCGCCCCAGATGGCTTCTTTAAATACAGGGTAAAGAGAATAGATCATAGGTTTCCTTTCCTTATTCGCTTACTTTTTCCAGGGTTTTGGCGTTTTCTACGTTCTGGGCGGTTACGTCCTTCAGCGTCCGCTTGACCAGGCCGGTCAGCGTCTTGCCCGGCCCCAGCTCGATAAACCGGTCGTAGCCGGCAGCCTGCATCGCGTGCAGCTCGTCGGTGAACCGGACGGGGGAGACGATGTGCCGGGCGAGGTAACGGGGCATGTCCGAAAAATCGGCAAGCATCCCGCCGGTTAAGTTGGAATAGAAGTCGAGGGCGGGGGGATTAAAGGAAAAGCCCTTTGCCGCCTCGTAGAATTCGTCGGCCGCCGGCTGCATCAGGGCGGAGTGGAAGGCCGCCGCGACTTTGAGCGGGACCGCCTTCTTGCCCATCTCGGTGAATTTCCGGCAGGCGGCGGCGACGGCGTCCGCATCGCCCGCGATGACCGTCTGGGCGGTGGAATTGTAGTTGACCGGGAGGACGTAGCCGTCTACCTCTTCGCAGACCGCCGCGATTTCCTCCGCCGGGAGGCCCATGATGGCCGCCATCGAACCGGCCCCCTTTTCGGCGACCTTGCCCATGGCCGACGCCCGGTGGGCGATGAGCTTAAACCCGTCTTCCATCGAGAGCATCCCGGAGGCGACCATCGCCGCGTATTCCCCGAGCGAGTGGCCGGCGACGCCGGAAGCCTCGACCCCCTTTTCCCTCACGCACTGGAGGGCCGCCAGCGAGGTGGCCATGATGGCCGGCTGGGCGACGGTGGTCGCCGCCAGCTCCTCCGCCGTGCCGTGGAGGCAGGCGGAGAGGAGGTCGAAGTGGAGGATGTCGGAAGCGCAGTCAAACACCCGCTTTGCCGCCGGGGACGCCTCCACCAGTTCGGCCGCCATGCCGGGGGCCTGGGAACCCTGTCCCGCGAATAAAAATGCCGTTTTCATTTCCGTAAAACCTTCCTTTCGATATCCGGGGCCGGACGGCCCTTGCCCACTCCTTAGGGTGCATCTGAAAATGTTCTAATCCTGTCTAATTCTACTAAAAGCGGCCGTCTGTGTCGGCGGGAAGGCTTGAAATACGGGTGTATTCCTGCGCCTTCCCGCCTAACATCCATCCGCTTTTAGCGAATTATCCAGCAATACCCCATTCTCAGATACACCCTATGGTGGGGGAAAATGACCGGCGGTCAACTAAAAAAATCCTGTGAAGGAAGTGTAAAAAGTTTGCGGGGAAGGGGCCGCGGACGCAAAAAAATCCGCAAAAACCCCCTCTTTGCCGCCAGCTTTCGGTTGACAATCCGGCCATTAGAATATACAATAAAGTAGTACAATTTCACTATACCAAAATTCCCGGCATTTTTCAAGTTTTTTTCATGGCCCGGCGGTGAATCTTTTCCCGCCCCCGGCCCTTATTTCCGGGAATGGCGGCAAACTGCCGCCGCAACAGCAATGGGCCAGCAGGGCCCGGAATGGAAGGGAAATATGGGACTGAAAATTCTAGGAACCGGCAAATACCTGCCGTCGACCGTCGTGACCAACGAGGATTTCACCCGGATCGTCGATACTTCGGACGAATGGATTGTCAAGCGCACCGGGATGAAGGAGCGGCGGATCGCCTCTGAGCCGACCCACGTCATGGCCGAGCGGGCCGCCCGGGCGGCGATTGAGGACGCGGGGCTTAACCCCCTCGACATCGACCTGATCCTCTGCACGACCGTCACCAGCGACTATATCACCCCGGCGCTCGCCTGCATCGTCCAGGGGGCGATCGGCGCGAAAAACGCGGCGGCTTTTGACATCAACGCCGCCTGCGCCGCTTTTGTCTATGCGCTGGACATGGCGAACATGTACCTCCAGCATGGGTATCACCATATCCTGATCGTTTCGGCCGAGGGCCTTTCCAAGATCACCGACTATACCGACCGCTCCACCTGCGTCCTCTTCGGCGACGCGGCGGGGGCCTGCGTTGTCGGGAAAGGGGACGGGGACTTCCAGTCGGTGCTCGGCACCGACGGTACCGGCGCCCACACCCTCTTTGCGAGACGGCCGCTCAATGACATCCCCTTCGTCACCCAGGATGACCCCCAGTCGATCGACCACTTCCCGGATGTGGGCCGTCCGGGCGTCCTCTATATGGACGGGCGGGAGGTCTATAAGTTCGCGGTCGGGGCGATGAACCACGCCCTCCGGGCGGCCTGCGACAAGTTCGGCATCACCCCCGCCGACCTCGACCTCATCATCCCCCACCAGGCCAACCTCCGGATTATCCAGTCGGCGGCGAAGGAACTGGGGCTGCCGCTGGAGCGGTTCTATGTCAACATCGACCGCTACGGCAACACCTCCTCCGCCTGCATCCCGGTGGCGCTGGCGGAACTGGCCGAGAAAGGGGAGCTGCTCCCCGGCCGGAAAGTGGGGATGGTCGGGTTCGGCGCCGGGCTGGTTTACGGCGGGTGCGTCTTTACTCTGTAAGGCTACAGGCAGTTTACCGTCCGGCGGGGCGGGAGCGGCTTGTAAGATAACGCGTAAAAATATCCGGCTTGTCGAAAAAGTCCTGCCAAAAAAGGAAAGAGGCTTTTCGACAAGCTGTAAAAATTAAATACCATTTTTTCCGGCGGCATGTACGGCGGAAAAAATACCTTGATTCGGGCAAGTGTCGACCGTAGGGAGGCATGCAGCCCGAATGTATCCTGCCGAAAAACTTGTTTTTCGGCAGTCTAATGGAAAGGAATGTGTAACAGGATGAAAACGAGAATCACCGAGCTTTTCGGTATCCAGTATCCGATTTTCCAGGGCGGTATGGCCTGGGTCGCCGAGTCGACGCTGGCGGCGGCGGTCTCTAACGCCGGGGGGCTGGGCATCATTGCCGGCGGCAGCGCCCCCGGGGAGGTTATCCGGGAGGAGATCCGCAAATGTAAGGCCCAGACCGACAAGCCCTTTGGGGTCAACATCATGCTGATGAGCCCGAACACCGAGGACCTCGCCCGGATCGTCATCGAGGAGGGGGTCCCGGTCGTCACCACCGGCGCCGGCAACCCCGGCAAGTATATGGAAGCCTGGAAGGCGGCCGGCATCAAGGTCGTCCCGGTCGTCCCGTCGGTCGCGCTGGCGAAGCGGATGGAACGGGCGGGGGCCGACGCGGTCATCGCCGAGGGCATGGAGTCGGGCGGCCATATCGGCCAGATCACGACGATGTGCCTCGTCCCGCAGGTTGTGGACGCGGTCAGCATCCCGGTCATCGGGGCCGGCGGCATCGCCGACGGGCGGGGGCTCGCGGCAGCGATGATGCTGGGGGCGGAAGGCGTCCAGTGCGGCACCATCTTCCTCGCGACCCCCGAGTGCCAGATCCACGAAAATTATAAGGAAATGGTCCTCAAGGCGAAGGACACCGATTCGGCCATCACCGGCGGCATCTGCGCCGGCGGCGCCCCCTGCCGGCAGGTCAAGAACAAGTATACCCGCCGGGTCATCGAGGCCGAACGGGCCGGCAAGCCCTTTGCCGAGATTGAGGAGCTGACCATCGGCTCCCTTAGACGGGCCGTCCAGACCGGCGATAAGGACAATGGCTCCTTCATGTGCGGCCAGATCGGCGGCATGGTCAATGAAATCCGCCCCTGCAAAGAGGTCATCGAGACGATGTTCAAAGAGGCGGACGAGCTGCTGCACCACAAGTACGAGTCGCTTTATTGATAGAGAAAGGAAATTTTTGAATATGGCTAAAACTGCACTGATCACCG
>DVHA01000194.1 GCA_018712425.1 Candidatus Faecivivens stercoravium
CCCCGGCTGGCGGGGGATTTGATGCTGGCGATCTTAAACGATACCCCTTATCCCGCAACTTTGCTTTACGGTGTCGCCCTCCGTATCCGGGCGGAACGGGCGGTCACCCGCGGGCGGGCGGCTATCATAAAAGCCTATTACCTAAAAAATTCCCGGGACGAAAACTTAAAGGAGGTCATGACCATGCAGTTAAACGATCAGACAAACTACCTGCCCTACCTGTTGGGGCGGCTGTTCTCGGTACTGGAGGCGGTGCAGGCGGCGGCCAACCCCGGTATCAACGCGACCATCCGGGACCGGTATTTTAACGCCGCGTCGGCGACACCGGCCACCGTCTTTCCGCTTTTATTAAACCTTGCCCAGAAGCACCTGGCCAAGCTGGATAAGGGGCAGGAGGTTTACTACGATAAGCAGATCACCGCTATCTGCGGGATGATCGGGGAGACGCTCCCCGCCCGGATGAACCTGCCGGAACAGAGCGCGTTCCAGCTCGGCTACTACCACGAAACCCAGAAACGCTACACCAAAAAGGAGGGCTAAATGATGTCTGAACCCATCAAAAACCGCTATGATTTTGTCATCCTCTTCGACGTGGAGAACGGCAACCCCAACGGCGACCCCGACGCCGGCAATATGCCCCGGGTCGACCCGGAAACCGGCCTCGGGCTGGTGACCGACGTCTGCCTCAAGCGGAAAATCCGGAATTTCGTCGAGGACGTCAAGGAGGACGCCGACGGCTACCGTATCTACATCAAGGATCAGGTGCCATTAAACCGCAGCGACGCCGAGGCCCTCTCCGCCCTCGGGGTCGACAAGGACTTGAAGGCGGCCAAAAAGAACGACCCTGACCTCGACCGCAAAATCCGGGACTATATGTGCAGCCACTATTACGACATCCGCGCCTTCGGCGCCGTCATGACCACCTTTGTCAAGGGCGCGCTCAACTGCGGGCAGGTGCGGGGGCCGGTCCAGCTGGGGTTTGCCCGCAGCATCGACCCGATCCTGCCCCAGGAGGTGACCATCACCCGGATTGCCATCACCACCGAGGCGGACGCCGAAAAGAAGGGTACCGAAATGGGCCGCAAGTACATCGTCCCCTACGGGCTCTACCGGGCGGAGGGGTATGTCTCGGCCAACCTCGCCCGCAAGGTCACCGGCTTTTCGGAAGAGGATTTGCAGCTTTTGTGGCAGGCCATCCTCAACATGTTTGAAAACGATCATAGCGCCGCCCGCGGCAAGATGGCGGTGCGGGAACTGATTGTCTTTAAGCATGAGAGCGAGCTGGGGAACGCCCCCGCTTACAAGCTGTTTGACGCGGTGCAGGTTGAGCGCCGGGAAGATGTGGACGTCCCCCGCCGCTATGGCGACTATATCGTTACGGTGGACGAAAACCTGCCCGCCGGGGTCAGCTGCGAGAGGATGGGCTGATGGAGGAAGACTACCTCGCGATGTCCGGCATCCAGCACTTTGCCTTCTGCCGCCGGCAGTGGGCGCTGATCCACCTGGAGCAGCAGTGGGCGGAAAACCTCCGGACGGCGGAGGGGCGGCTGGAGCATGAGCGGGCCCACGACGATTCCTTCCGGGAAAAGCGGGGGAATCTGCTGGTTGTGCGGGGGATGCGGGTGGTGAGCCACCGGCTGAAGCTGTCCGGCGTCTGCGATGTCGTCGAGTTTAAAGCGTCTCCCGACGGGGTGCCGCTGGAGGGGCTGGAAGGCCGCTGGAAGCCGGCGCCGGTCGAGTATAAGCACGGCAGCGCCAAGGAATCGGACGCCGACCGGCTCCAGCTCTGCGCCCAGGCGATGGCGCTGGAGGAGATGCTGGCCTGCGGGGTGGAGGAGGGGTACCTTTTCTACGCCGAGACCCGCCGCCGGGAGAAGGTGCCGCTGACCGACGAACTGCGGCGGAAGACGCAGGAAACGGCCGATGAGATGAACCGGTACTTTGTCCGGGGGTATACCCCGAAGGTCAAGCCGGGGAAGCACTGCAACGCCTGTTCACTGAAGGAAATCTGCCTGCCGGTTCTCTGTCGGAAGGCAGACGCGGCGGGATACATCCGCGCCCATCTGGCGGAAGGGGAGGAAGACGGATGCGGAGACTCTTAAACACCCTCTTTGTCCTCACAGAGGACAGCTACCTGTCGCTGGATGGGGAGAATGTCGTCCTGAACCGGGAAAAAGCGGAGATGGCCCGTTTCCCGCTGCATACGCTGGAAAACATCCTCTGTTTTTCCTATCCGGGGGCCTCGCCGGCGCTGATGGGGGCCTGTGTCAGGCGGGGGATCGGCCTTGCCTTTTTCACCCCCCGCGGCCGGTTTTTGGCCCGGGCAGGCGGGCCAGTGCAGGGGAACGTCCTCCTGCGGCAGCAGCAGTACCGGGCGGCGGACGACCCGGATGCTAGCTGCTTGTATGCTAAGGGGTTTATCCTTGGGAAAGTATATAATGGGCGCTGGGTGCTGGAGCGGGCCACCCGCGACCATCCCCAGCGGGTACCGGTCGAAAGGCTGAAGGAGCTTTCCGGCCAGATGGCGGCGGCCCTCAGCCGGATTGAGGCGGCGGAGACGCTGGATGAGCTGCGGGGGCAGGAGGGGGAGGCCGCCGGCCGGTATTTCGACGGCTTCGACAGCCTGATTTTGCAGCAGAAGGAGACATTTGCCTTTACCGTCCGCAGCCGCCGTCCCCCGCTCGACCCGGTCAATGCCCTGTTATCCTTTGCCTATACCCTTCTCGCAAACGACTGCGCGTCGGCCCTTGAAGGGGTGGGGCTGGACCCATACGTCGGGTTTATGCACCGCCCCCGGCCCGGCCGCGCCAGCCTCGCCCTCGACCTGATGGAAGAGCTGCGGCCGGTGGTGGCCGACCGGATGGTGCTGTCCTGCATCAACCAGAAGATGCTCTCGGCCAGACACTTCGAGCGGCAGGAGAGCGGGGCAGTGCTGATGACCGACGAGGGGCGGCGGGCCTTCCTGCAGGCCTGGCAGCAGCGGAAACAGCAGACGATCCAGCACCCGTTTCTGGGGGAAAAGGTCCCCTGGGGGCTGGTGCCCCATTTGCAGGCGCTGCTGCTGGCCCGTGCGCTGCGGGGGGATCTGGAGCGGTACCCGCCCTTTTTCTGGAAATAAACGGAGGGATGGAGATGCTGGTCCTGGTGACCTATGACGTCAATACCGAAACCGCCGCCGGGCGGAAACGGCTGCGCAAGGTGGCCAAAGCCTGTGTCGATTACGGCCAGCGGGTGCAGAATTCGGTCTTTGAGTGCCTGTTGGACGCTGCGCAGTATGCGGTGTTCAAAGCAAAACTGACGGCACTCATTGACCCCGAGACCGATAGCCTGCGGTTTTACCAGCTGGGGAACCGCTATCAGAATAAGGTGGAACATGTGGGGAGGTCCCCGCAGTGGTCGCAGGATGATGTCCTGCTGCTGTAAGAATTTGTACGGTGCGAACCGGGAGCGGACAGGGTTTGCCCGCGGGGTTCGCACCGGATTTTGGCGGGGAAAGAGGTATTTTCGGAGAAACCGCGCCGGGGAGAAACCGGTTTTTGTGGAAATTTTTGTAGATTTTGCTTTTTGGACCGTCATGTTGTCTGTAAATCGGACGGGGTTTCCGTCGGATTTGCTGTCGCCCTCCTCGCGGAGGGCGTGGGTAGAAATGCTGAAAAAGCAGCTTGCAGACATCCAGCCGG
>DVHA01000195.1 GCA_018712425.1 Candidatus Faecivivens stercoravium
ATCAGAAGTTTTGGATCAAACCCTTTTTAAAGGGTTTGCGGGAGTGGAGAGGGCAGAGCCCTTTCCCAGGCACTCAGTTACCGTACTTCCGACGCTGACCACAGCTTTGCCACTGGTAACGAAGCGTGCGCAGCACCCAAATAATACTAAAAAAGACTTTTTCGACAAACTGAAAGGCGCTGGGAAAATTCCCGGCGCCTTTTAACTTGTCGAAAAAGTCTTTTTTGAGTTTTTTTTGGGTGCTGCGCACGCTTCGTTATCAGTGGCAAAACTGTGGACAGCTTCGGAAGTACGGCAGGTGAGCGCTTGGGAAAGGGCTCTGCCCTCTCCACTCCCGCGATTTTTTGAAAAAAATCGAGTAAAACTTTTCATTCTGCGCACGTTTCTTCGTCACTGTAACGCCAGCGCCGGTTCTTACGTTTCCGCCCAACTTGTTTTTCGACAGTCAGAAAGGCGCTGGGAACCGTTTTCCCGGCGCCTTTTTCTTTGGCACCCCGCTGTACGGCAGTACCGTCCCGCCTGTTTTTGATTTCCTGTCACTTTTTTAACATTTGAGAATTGCATTGCCCTGTAAAATATGATAAAATAGTAAAAAACATCTGTCCTCATCGGACCGCAGAGAAAGGAACGCCTATATGCGCAATAATTACGAATCCCCCTTCAGCGCCCGCTACGCTTCGAAGGAAATGCAGTACATCTTCTCCCAGGACAAGAAGTTTAAAACCTGGCGGCTTTTGTGGATTGCCCTCGCGAAAGCCGAGATGAAGCTGGGCCTCCCGATCACTGAAGAACAGATCGACGAACTCGTCGCCCATAAGGACGACATCAACTATGAGGAAGCGGAGGCCAGAGAAAAACTCGTCCGCCACGACGTCATGAGCCATGTTTACGCCTACGGCCTCCAGTGCCCGAAGGCAAAGGGCATCATCCACCTGGGCGCTACCTCCTGCTATGTCGGCGACAACACCGACATCATCATCATGCGGGACGCCCTCCAGCTGATCCGCAAAAAGGTCATCAATGTCCTTGCAAACCTCGCCGCTTTCGCCGAAAAGTATAAGGATATGCCCTGCCTCGCCTACACCCACCTCCAGCCGGCCCAGCTGACCACCGTCGGCAAGCGGGCGACCCTGTGGATGAACGAGCTCTACTACGACCTCGAAGAGATCGACTACCGGATTGCCCACCTAAAGCTCCTCGGCTCCAAGGGCACCACCGGCACCCAGGCCTCCTTCATGGAGCTCTTTAACGGCGACACCGACAAGATTAAAAAGATGGAACAGTATATCTGCGAAGAGATGGGCTTTGACGGGGTTGTGCCGGTTTCCGGGCAGACCTACTCCCGCAAGATCGACTCGATGGTCTTAAATACCCTCGGCGGCATCGCCCAGTCGGCCTCCAAATTCGCGACCGACCTGCGGCTGCTGCAAAACTTTAAGGAGATGGAAGAGCCCTTTGAAAAGAACCAGATCGGCTCCTCGGCGATGCCCTACAAGCGCAACCCGATGCGGAGCGAACGGATCTGCTCGCTGGCCCGCTATGTCCTCTCGGATACCTTAAACCCCGCCTTCACCTCGGCTACCCAGTGGTTTGAGCGGACGCTGGACGACTCGGCCAACAAGCGGATCGCCGTCGCCGAAGGCTTCCTCGCCACCGACGGCATCCTCGACATCATGCTCAACGTCACCGCCGACCTGGTCGTCTACCCGAAGGTCATCGCGGCACGGGTCATGAAGGAGCTGCCCTTCATGGCGACCGAAAACATCATGATGCAGGCGGTCAAAAAGGGCGGCGACCGGCAGGAGCTGCATGAAAAGCTCCGCGTCCACTCCCAGGCGGCGGCGCGCGTCGTCAAGGAAGAGGGCGGCGAAAACGACCTGGTCGACCGGGTCGCGGCCGACCCTGCGTTCGGCCTGACCCGTGAGGAAATCCTCGCCGAAATGGACCCGAAGGCCTTTACCGGCCGGGCCCCCCAGCAGGTGGAAGAGTTCCTCGCCGAATACATCCAGCCGGTGCTGGACGGGAATAAAGAGATCCTCGGCGAAAAGGTCGAACTGAAGGTGTAAAAACGCCCCGCCGCGCCTGCGTGGAAAGCGGGCGCGGCCTATCCATTGCAAACAACGGACCCAGCCGTCAGACGGGCGGCGGAAAGCGGAGGTGTTTCTATGATCAAACTGACTGAAACCGGCGTTTACCTGTTAAACGGCGAAACCATTGCCCCTGCGGCGGAATACGAAGGCTCCCCCGAAGAGGGCCGGGAGCAGACGATCGCCTATCAGATTATGCGGGCCCATGACAAGGGCGACGGGCGGGGCCGGATGCGGATCAAGTTCGACGCGCTGATGTCCCACGACATCACCTATGTCGGCATCATCCAGACCGCCAGGGCCAGTGGCCTCAAAGAATTCCCGGTCCCCTACGCCCTGACCAACTGCCACAACTCCCTCTGCGCCGTCGGCGGCACCATCAACGAGGATGACCACTCCTTCGGCCTTTCCGCCGCCCGCAAATACGGCGGCATCTACGTCCCGGCCCACCAGTCGGTCATCCACCAGTTCGCTCGGGAGGAGATGGCGGCCTGCGGCAACATGATCCTCGGCTCCGATTCCCACACCCGTTACGGCGCTATCGGCAATATGGGCGTCGGCGAGGGCGGGCCGGAACTGGTCAAGCAGCTGCTCCAAAACACCTACGACATCGACCCGCCGGAAGTGGTGCTGGTCTATTTATCCGGCGCTCCCCGCCACGGCGTCGGCCCCCACGACGTCGCCATCGCCCTCTGCGGCGCTGTCTTTAAACAGGGGTTTGTCACCAACCGGATCCTCGAGTTTGCAGGCCCGGGGCTGAAAAGCCTGTCGGCCGATTTCCGGCTGGGCATCGACGTCATGACGACCGAGACCGCCTGCCTCTCCTCCATCTGGGAAACCGACGACACCATCCGCGAATATTACGAAATCCACGGCCACGGGAACCGCTATAAACAGCTCCGTCCCGGCCCCGCCGCCTACTACGACCGGCTGATCGAGATTGACCTCTCGACTATCGAGCCGATGATCGCCCTCCCCTTCCACCCCTCCAACGCCTACACCATCCGGGAGCTGAACGAAAACCCCTATGAAATCCTCCACGCAGTCGAGGAAGAGGCGAAAAAAACCTTCGGGGACAAGGTGGCGCTGCATCTGACCGACAAGATTATCCCGGTTAAGAAAAAATATGCCATCCAGGTCGATCAGGGTGTCATCGCCGGGTGCGCCGGCGGCCTCTACGAAAACCTCGTCGAAGCTTCGGCCATCCTCCACGACCATTCGACCGGCAACGGCTACTTCTCCTTAAACGTCTACCCGGCCTCCGTCCCGGTCAGCATGGCCATCACCAAAAACGGCGTCGCCGCCGACCTGCTGGAATCGGGCGCCATCCTCAAAACCGCCTTCTGCGGGCCCTGCTTCGGCGCGGGGGACGTCCCGGCCAATGGCGGCTTCTCGATCCGCCACACCACCCGCAATTTCCCCAACCGCGAGGGCTCCAAGCCCGGCCAGGGGCAGCTTTCGGCCGTCGCCCTGATGGACGCCCGGTCGATCGCCGCGACGGCGGCAAACGGCGGCATCCTGACCAGCGCCGCCGACATCGACTACACCGTCCCGAACCTCAAGTACAAGTACGACGGGGACATCTATAAAAAGCGCTGTTACTACGGCTTCGGTAAGCCCCAGCCGGAAGAGGAACTGCGGATGGGCCCGAACATCACCGACTGGCCGAAGTTTGACCCGCTGCAAAAGAACCTGCTGGTGCGGCTCGCCGCCGTTATCCGCGACCCGGTTACGACGACCGACGAGCTGATCCCCTCGGGCGAGACCTCTTCCTACCGCAGCAACCCGCTGAAACTTTCGGAATTCGCCCTCTCCCGCCGGGTGCCGGAATATGTCGGCCGCTCGAAGGCGGTGCAGGCGGAAGCGGCAGAAGTCAAGACGGGCAAACATCCGGAAGACCTCGTCCGGGTGATGGGCTCCCTCGGGCTCCCGGAATCGACCCTCGACGAGTGCTCAATCGGCTCGGCTATCTTCGCCTGCCGGCCGGGCGACGGCTCCGCCCGGGAACAGGCCGCCTCCTGCCAGCGGGTGCTGGGCGGCGGGGCGAACATCGCCTACAGCTACGCCACCAAACGCTACCGCTCCAACTGCATCAACTGGGGCATCCTCCCCTTTACGGTCGACCAGCTGGAGACCTTCCCCTTTGACCCGGACGACACCCTCTTTGTCCCGAACATCCGCGAGGCGGTCGAAACCGGCGCCCAGACGGTCACCGGGCATATGGTCCGCACCGACGGGACGGTCGCCCCGATCACCCTCCACCTGCCGGATATGACGGCGGATGAACGGCAGATCATCCTCGAGGGATGCCTGATGAACTACTACGCCGCCGGATACGGAAAAGACTGATTTCTACGTACGAATCGGCGCTGATGCCAATGTCACAAAGAAACGGGCGGCAAATAGAAGTTTAGGGTCCAGCCCTTTTTAAAGGGCTGGCGAGAATCCAAGGAGCAGAGCTCCTTGGCAGGCACCAACTTGACGTACTTCCGAAGCTGACCACAGCTTTGCCACTGATAACGAAGCGTGCGCAGCACCCAAAAAATGATGAAAAGAAGGGATTGATTACCATGGCCAAAATTCGCATGAAAACCCCGCTGGTCGAGATGGACGGAGACGAGATGACCCGGGTCATCTGGCAGATGATCAAAGACCGGCTGATCCTCCCCTTTGTCGACCTGAAGACCGAATACTACGACCTCGGCCTCGCCCACCGGGACGAGACCGGCGACCAGGTGACGGTCGATTCGGCGGTCGCCACCAAAAAGTACGGCGTCGCGGTCAAATGCGCCACCATCACCCCCAACGCCGCCCGGATGGAGGAGTACCACCTCCACGAGATGTGGAAGTCCCCCAACGCCACCATCCGCGCGATGCTGGACGGCACCGTCTTCCGGGCGCCGATCATGGTCAAGGGACTCGTCCCCTACATCCCAACCTGGAAAAAGCCGATCACCATCGCCCGCCATGCCTACGGCGACATCTATAAAAACGTCGAGCTGCCGGTCCCCGAGGGGGCGAAGGCTGAACTGGTGGTGACGGCCGCCGACGGCACCGAAACCCGGGCCACCATCCACGATTTTGCCGGTTCCGCCGGCATCATCCAGGGCATCCACAACACCGACAAGTCGATTGCCTCCTTCGCCCGGGCCTGCTTCAACTACGGCCTCAGCACCGGGCAGGACGTCTGGTTCGCCACCAAGGACACCATCAGCAAAACCTATGACCACCATTTCAAGGACATCTTCGCCGAGATCTACGAGATCGAATACAAAGAGCGGTTTGAAAAGGCCGGCATCACCTACTTCTACACCCTCATCGACGACGCGGTCGCCCGGGTCGTCCGGTCGGAGGGCGGGTACATCTGGGCCTGCAAAAACTACGACGGCGACGTCATGTCCGATATGGTCGCGACCGCCTACGGGTCGCTGGCGATGATGACTTCGGTGCTGGTCTCCCCCGACGGGGTATTTGAATATGAGGCCGCCCACGGCACCGTCCAGCGCCACTACTATAAGCACTTAAAGGGCGAACCCACCTCCACCAACTCGGTGGCGACCATCTTCGCCTGGTCGGGGGCGCTGCGCAAGCGGGGCGAGCTGGACCACCTGCCGAAGCTGATGAAGTTCGCCGACCAGCTGGAAAAGGCGACCATCGAAACGATCGAAGAAGGCATCATGACCGGCGACCTCTACATCTCTTCCCAGCTGGAGCACAAGGTCAAGGTCGGCACCGAAGAGTTCCTCAAAATCGTCGGGAACCGGCTCGCGGCAAACGTCGGGGTCATCGGAGGAGAGTGATGCCCTATGGCGAAAGGGACCGTTTCCGCCTCGGTCATCCGCCGCCTCCCCCGCTACCACCGGTTCTTGCGGGAACTGGCCGACAGCGGGGTGGTGCGGATCTCCTCGGGGGACCTCGCCGCCAAAATGGGGCTGACCGCCTCCCAGATCCGGCAGGACTTAAACTGCTTCGGCGGCTTCGGCCAGCAGGGGTACGGCTACAACGTCCAGTCGCTCTATGAAGAGATCGGCAAGATATTGGGGCTCGGCACCCACCGGCGGGCGATCCTGATCGGCGCCGGCAACCTCGGCCGGGCCATCGCCCAGCATATGGACTTCCTCTCCCGGGGGTTTGAGCTGTCGGCCATCTTCGACTTAAAACCCGACCTCATCGGGCGGCAGATCGCCGGGGTGACCATCCAGAACGTCACCGCTCTCTACGACTTCTGCAAACGGGTCCGCCCGACGGTGGCGATCCTCTGTATCCCGAAGGAGGCGGCGATCAAACTCTCCCGGGACCTCATCAGCCTCGGCATCAAGGGCTTCTGGAACTTCTCCCACTATGATCTGACGCTGGACTACGAAGGGATTGTTGTCGAAAACGTCCATCTGGGCGATTCGCTCTCAATCCTCTGCTACCGGCTGCATGAGATGGAGCAGGGGGAACCCGGAACGGCCAAAACCTGATGTTTGATAGCAAAACCCGCCCGCGGAAACCTGGGGCTTCCACGGGCGGGTTTCGTATTTTTAACAGAATAATAACGTTCCGTTAAATGCTGTCACTGTCTGTAAGCACCCACCTGAACAGCCTCCCTCTCCGAGGGAGGTGGCACGAAGTGCCGGAAGGAGTGGCGTTATGAACCAAGCGAATAACGCCCCCATAAGCACTTTTGCGGTATCCCGCTATCGCGGTGATACCGACTCCTTCAGTCCGCGGTGCTGCCAGCTCCCTCCAAGAGGGAGCCTGTTGACGTGGGTGCTTATCGAAGTTTTTGTGCTATAACGGCAGGTCGTTTTTTAAATTGTTATTTTAAATATAAAGGAGACCCTGATATGCAGATTGAAACCGAACGCCTCGTCCTCCGCCCCCTCGGCCCTGCCGACCTTCCCACCGTCCACCGGTACGCCGCCGACCCGGAGAATGCCCGGTACATGTTCTTTGGCCTGAAGCAGACCGAAGCGGACACCACCGCTTTCCTCGCGGGAGTGGAGGCCGAATGGAAAAAAGAGGCGCCGTCCTTTTACGAATTCGCGCTGACGCTTGACGGCGTGCAGTTCGGCGCCGTCGGCCTCTACCTGAACGACAGCCGCACCGAGGGGGAGCTGGGCTGGATCCTCGACCGGCGTTACCAGGGAAAGGGTTATGCGCTGGAAGGGGCAAAAGCAGTCCGGGATTTTGCCTTCCGGGAGCTGGGCCTCCTCACCCTCATCGCCCACTGCGACACCCGCAACGCCCCCTCTTTCCGGCTGATGGAGCGCCTGGGCATGAAACGGGTTGCCGTCGGCCCCCGCCATTACCCCCAGACAGGCGAGGAAGCGGAGGAGTTTACCTACCGGCTCTGCCGGCCAAACTGATCAGGATATCCGCGGCTTCGGCAAACCCGAGGCCGCCTTCTTTTTCGGTGATATAGGCGGGGAGGTGGGCAATCTGCCCCGCAAAGGGGGCGAGGTTCGCAACCCCGACCGATAAGGGGAACCGTTTAAACATCGGCTCGTCGTTCGGCGAATCGCCGAAGAAGACGACCTTCTCTTCCAGATGATCCTCATGGAGGATTTCCCGCAGGAAAAGTTCCGCCATCTCCACCTTCGAATAGTCCCCGAACCAGGTGTTCACATGGATCGAGCTGACCTTCGCCACCGCGCCGAACCGTTCGCAGACCGCCTTGATTTTGAGGGCCGCCTCCATCCCCAGGTGGACGTCCTCGTTAAAGTCGATTGCGAGGTCGCAGACCCGGTATGGCTGGTCTTTCGAAACCCGGCAGCCGGGCACCTCCCGGAGGCAGGCCGCCTCAATCTCCCGCAGCTTTTCGTCCAGCCGTTCCCGGGGCACCGACGGGTGGAAAAACCGCTTCCGCTCCTCCCCTTCCCAGTAGTCGACAAACGCCCCGTTCTCCCCGACGACCGCCGCCGCCGGCCACTCCCGCAGGATCAGGTCGCACCAGCCGGCCGGCCGCCCGGTGACCGGGATGACCTGGAACCCCGCCCGGGAGAGCTTCCAGAGGGCCGCATAGCTCTCGGGGAGGAGTTTGCCGCCGTTGGTGATGGTGTCGTCGATGTCGTGGAGGATGTATCGGACCCCCGAAAGGCGTTCGGGGGAAAGGGTCTTGATGGGCTGCATAAAAGCGCTCCTTTCCAGCAGTTTCTACCGGTATCATAGCACAAAAATCCCTTTTTCGCAATCACCTGATGCAAAAACAAAAACCGCATGGCCCGGACAAATGCCCTAAC
>DVHA01000196.1 GCA_018712425.1 Candidatus Faecivivens stercoravium
GAAACCCCTTGACAAACTGTGCTGTACAGTGTATACTGAACATACACAGTAATGCACAAACAATCACAAGACAAAAGGAGGGATGCGTTTGACCATCATCATCCAGAACAGCTCCCCGCTCCCCATCTACGAACAGATCACCCGCCAGGTCCGGGCGGCGATCCTCTCGGGGGAGTTAAAAGAAGGGGAGATGCTGCCGAGCGTGCGGGCGCTGGCCCGGGATCTGCGGATCAGCGTCATCACCACCCGCCGCGCCTATGACGAACTGGAGCGGGAAGGGTATATCCAGACGGTCGCCGGGAAAGGGAGCTTCGTCGGGGCGAGGAGCGCCGACCTGGTCCGGGAGGAAAACCTGCGGCAGATCGAAAACCACCTTTCCGAGGCGCTCAAACTCGGGAAGGCGACCGGGCTGGGGGTGGGGGAACTCTCGGAGATGCTCTCGCTTCTCGACGATTCTGACAATTAGGAGGTGCCCGCCATGGCGGATGCAATCAAGATCGAAGGTTTGACAAAATCGTTTAAAAACTTCACGCTGGGGCCGATCGACCTCGCCCTCCCCACCGGCTGTGTGATGGGGCTGATCGGGGAGAACGGCGCCGGGAAATCCACCCTCATCAGCCTGCTGCTGGGGATGAAGCGGCCGGACGCCGGCCGGGCGCTGGTGCTGGGGGAGGAGGCCGGGAGCGACAACGCCCCCTTCCGCAGCAAAATCGGGGTGGTGCTGGACATCCCGGGGTTCCCGAGCGCGATGCGGGCATCGGAAATCGGCAAACTCCTGGCCCCCGGCTTCCCCGACTGGGACGGGGAACTGTTCCGCTCCCTCTGCGCCGGCTTTCAGCTGCCGGAAAAGACGAATTTCGGGGAGTATTCCCGGGGGATGAAGATGAAGCTGTCGATTGCGACGGCGCTGGCCCACCACCCGGAACTCTTAATCCTCGACGAGCCGACTGGCGGCCTCGACCCGGTGGCCAGGGACGAGATCCTCGATATCTTCTATAACTTTATCCAGTCCCCCGACCGGTCGATCCTCATCTCCTCCCACATCCTCTCCGACCTCGAGAAGATCTGCGACTATATCGCCTTCCTGCACGAGGGGCGGCTGCTGCTCCAGGGGGAGAAGGATGTTTTAAAGGAGACCTACGGCCTGATGCGGGGGAGCCGGGCGGAGATCGCCGCCCTGCCGGAAGAGGCGGTCAAAGGGGTCCGGCGGACCGGGACGGGGGACGAGGCGCTGGTGCTGCGGGACTATTGCCCGGCGGCGGAACCGGCTGACCTCGAGGAACTGATGGTGTTTATGCTGCGGTATGCGAAAGGGGAAAACGCAAGATGAAAAAGGTTTGGGCGCTGACCCGGGCGGATTGGCTGAATCTCTGGCGGACCAGTAAGATTTTCTTCGGGATGATTCTCTTGTACGAGGTAGTTTACATCCTCGCCGGGGAGGAATGGATGTTTTTAAGCATCCTTTCGGTGGCGCTGGGCGGGATGCTCTCCTATTCGGCCATCGGGTACGACGAGCGGAGCGGGTGGAACCGGTTTGTCCTGACGACCGCATACAGCCGGAAAGACTATGTGCTGGGGAAATACCTGGTGGCGGTCACCGGGACGCTGGGCGGGGCGCTCCTGATGGCGGCAACGGGGGGCGTTGCCGCCATGACCGGCCGGGTGCCGCTGGATGAAGGGATGGCGCCGCTCTCGGGGATGATGGCCTGCGGGGTGCTGATTGCGCTCTCGATTGTACTGCCGCTGGCCTTCCGGTTCGGGATGGAGAAGGCGCGGCTGATGAATATCCTCGTGATTGCCATCCTCTGCGGCGGGGCCGGGGTGATGGCCGGGCTTGGGGGCGATTTGATAGGCAATATCCCGCAGGTGATGACGGTGCTGAACCTGGCGCTGCCGGCGGTGACGGCGGCGGTGCTGGCGGGTTCCTGTTTCCTGTCGGTGCGGATTTACCGGAGGCGGCAGTTTTAAAGCTTCCGCCGGGGCGTCCCGGTCCTGTGGGCCGGAACGCCCTTTTGCCATGCCCTGCGCAAAATACGAAAAGGAGGATTCCCATGCTCTATACGATGATGCAGGTCTGCCGGGAAACCGGCATGGCCTATGAAGCCCTTAAATTCTACTGCAACGAAGGCCTTGTCCCCAACGTCAAGCGGGACAGCCGCAACCGCCGGGTTTTTGACGGCCACGATGTCAAATGGATCCAGGACCTCGTCTGCCTGAAAAAGTGCGGGATGAGCATCCAGGAGATGAAGGACTACCTGGCCCTCTGCCTCCAGGGGCCATCAACCATCCCCCAGCGGAAGGTGATGCTGGCGGCGAAGCAGGAGGCCCTCCGGGCGTCGATCCGGGAGCTGGAGGAGAGCGTCGCTTACATCGACTGGAAGCAGGGCTTCTATGACGAGGTCCTTTCCGGCAAGCGGCCCTACGTCTCCAACCTCATCCCCGGCGGCAGTCTGAAAACGGATTAATGCCATTTTATCCCGTATTGAACCCCGGTAATTTTTCGCTCCCAGTTTATGGATCGTTTATAAATAGGGTTTATAATAACAGTCTGAAGTCCGTAACAACCGTATACCTCACCAGGAGGTGGAGCCCTTGAGCGCTTACCGGCGGCTGCTGTCCAATACCTTCCTCTTTTCGGTCAGCACCTTCGGGTCGAAAATCCTGACCTTCCTGCTGACCCCCTTTTACACCAGCATCCTCTCGGACGCCGAGTACGGCGTCACCGACCTGATTATCCAGACCGGGAACTTCCTGATCCCCCTGGCCTCGATCGGCGTCGTAAACGCCGCCCTCCGCTTCGGCCTCGACGGCCGGACGGACAAAACCGGCGTCTTTACCACCGGGATGGCCGCCGTCCTGGCGGGCGAAGGGGTGCTTGTCCTCCTCTACCCGCTCCTCACCTCCATCGGGCTGATGGAGGGATATACCGTCCTCCTGCTCCTCTACGTCCTGATGGCGAACCTCCATTCCCTCTGCGGCGCGATGGCCCAGGCCCTGGGGAAAATCCGCCTTTACGCCGCCGGGGGGATCCTCTGCACCGCCCTGGTGGTGCTCCTGAACATCCTCCTGCTGGCGGTCTTCCGGATGGGCATCACCGGCTACATCCTCTCGAACATCATCGCCGACGGGGTCACGGCGCTTACACTCTTCGCCGCCCTCCGGCTGTGGCGGTATTTAAACCCCCGGGCGCTGCGGCGCTCGCTGGCAGGCAGTATGTTCCGCTACTGCCTGCCGCTCATCCCCGCCACCGTCTGCTCCTGGGTCATCAACATCTCCGACCGGTATTTCATCTCCTACCTCATCGGCAGCGATGTCTCAGGGCAGTACGCGGTCGCCGGCAAGGTCTCGATGGCCCTCCTGACCGTCTCCGGCATCTTCACCGACGCCTGGCAGCTGTCGATCGTCTCCGACCGCCCCCGGGAGGAGAAGGGCAGGTTTTTCTCCAACGTCTTTTCGGTCTTTGAGGCGGGGGTTTTGTCGGCGGCGGCGGTGCTGATTGCCGCCGCCCCCCTCATCATCCGCCTGCTCGCGGCCCCGGGCTATTTCACCGCCTGGCATTATGTCCCGCTTTTGGTGCTGGGGGCGGCTGTCGCCAGCCTCGGTTCCTTTTTCTCGTCGGTCTACACTTCCGAGATGCGGACTTCGGCCACCTTTATGACGACCCTCCTCGGCGCGGCGGCGAACCTTGTGGGGAACGCCCTCTTGATCCCCCGCTGGGGGGCGATGGGGGCGGCGGCGGCGACGCTAGTGAGCTACCTTCTCATCCTCATCTTCCGGGCGGCCCATTCCCACCGGCTGCTCCCCTTCCGCTGGGGCGTCTGGCGGTTTATAGCCGCGATGGCGGTGCTGCTGGCCGAGTGCCTGCTGATGGAGATGGGGCGGTTTGCGGCGGCGGCCGTCTGCTGCGCCGCTGTCCTCCTGTTGTACTGCCGCCCGATGGCCAGGGGGCTGAAAAGCGGCGTTTTGGAAGTGGTGCGGACAAAGCGGCGGGGATAAACTGCGCGCCAAAACCCGCAGCGGGGCTGAAGCGTTTCGCCTGCCGGGCTGGTCCCGCGGGAACGGCGCCTGGCCGGCAGCCTTTGGCTCCCGGCGGGGAAGCCGGGCAGAAATCATTCTTTTGAGGGATACCGGGCGCTGCCCGGTATTTTTTCGTATCTTTGTACCGCTATAGGCATCCGCCGCACAGGGAAAAATTCACGAAAAGTTCAAATAAGTGGGGAAAAAGTCTCTTGACCGGTAGTTGCTACCGGATACTATAATCAAATTAAAGCACAAAAGGGGCCGGGTGCAGCCGGCCCCGGAAAGCGCCTGAGACAGATAAAGGAGGAACCGATTATGAACACATTTACTTATTCTTATCCCACCAAAGTCTACTTCGGCGAAGGCGCCGCGGCCGGTGCGCTGCGGCAGGAGCTGGCGGGGGTGAAGACCGTCCTTTTGGCCTACGGCGGCGGTTCGGTCAGGAAAAACGGGATTTACGACGAAATCACCGGGGTACTGGCGGAAATGGGCATCCAGACCGTCGGCTTTTCCGGCGTCATGCCCAACCCCACCTATGAAAAGGTCCAGGAGGGGGCGAAAATCGCCCGGGAAGCCGGGGCCGATTACATCCTCGCGGTCGGCGGCGGCAGCGTCATCGACTGCTGCAAGATCGTCGCCGCCCAGGCGGTGACCGATGAGGACATCTGGGAGATGGAGTTTACCCAGCGTAAATTCCCCACTGCCGCCCTGCCGCTGGGGGCGGTCGTCACTGCCTCCGGCACCGGGGCCGAGATGAACGGCGGCGCGGTCATCACCAACGAGGCGCTGAAGCTGAAGACCGGCATGGGCGCGTTCGCTCCGCGGTTTGCCGTCCTCGACCCGAAGTACACCCTGTCGGTCCCGCGGATGCAGGTAATTTCGGGGGCGTTTGACACCCTCAGCCACGCGATGGAAACCTACCTCGGCCAGTCCGACCAGGACAACGTCTCGGACGACGTCGCCCTCTCGATCATGCGGAACACCGTTGTGAACATCCGCCGGCTGCTTGCAAACATCGACGACCTGCAGGCCCGGGGGAACCTGATGTGGGATTCGGCGATGGCGGAAAACGGTATCCTCAAGGTGGGGCGGCTGACCGACTTCCAGACCCACCAGATCGAGCACCAGCTGGGGGCCTACACCGACTGCAACCACGGCCAGGGGCTGGCGGTCATCCAGCCGGTCTACTACCGCCACATCCTTGCCGACGCGGAGGAGAAGTTCACCTGGTTCGCCCGGGAGGTGTTCGGGAAGGAGACCGCCGCCGAAGGGGTCGAGGCGCTCACTGCGTTTGTGGAGGAGTGCGGGCTGCCCACCAGGCTGGGTCAGCTGAAGTCCCGGGTGGAAATTACCCCCGAGCTGCTGCGGCAGGTGGCCGACAGCTGCAACATCATCAAGTCCAACCCCCGGACGCTGACCCACGACGAGATCTACGAGATCCTCTGCGCGTGCATGTAAAAACGCTGAAATCGGCGCTGGCGCTAGAGTTACGAAGAAACGGGCGAAGATCAGAAGTTTAGGATCAAACCCTTTTTAAAGGGTTTGCGGGAATGGAAGGGGCAGAGCCCCTTCCCAGGCGCTTACCTTCCGTACTTCCGAAGCTGACCACAGTTTTGCCGCTGATAACGAAGCGTGCGCAGCACCCAAAAAATACTCAAAAAAGACTTTTTCGACAAGCTATAAGCCCGTTTCCCGCACTGGGAAGCGGGCTTTTTAATCTTTCGTAAACATTTCGCATACTTTTCAAAAACCTTCGGCCGGTATACTATAACCATCAGGTGAGAGGTCACCGGAAAAAAGATTTGGAGGTCATGAAAATGAAGAAGAAAGATTTTGTTACGCTGATTATGAGCACGGTGGGCGGCATACTCTTTGCGCTGGGGATGTGCATGGCGCTGATCCCCGAATGGGGCGCGATGAGGCCGGGGATTGTCGTCGGGGCGGTCGGCGCGGTCGTGCTGCACGATGGTCTGGATGGAGAGTCTGTTTATCCCCGGGGTGGTCATCGGCGTCGTTGGGATTGCGGTGGTAGCCGCCGCCTATCCGCTTTTCAACGCCATTACGAAGAAGGAGCGGGAGCGGCTGGCACCGCAGATTCTGAAGCTGACGGAGGAGCTGTCGAAGGGGGAGTGAGGGCGGCCCGGTTCAGGCTTTATAACGGATAAGCGTGGTCGAAGCGTATCGCATGCTGAGCTCTGTCTCGCGGGAACGAACGCCGGCAAATCGGGGTCCAGGGCCCGCTAGGGTCCTGGCAGAGTCCAGAGACAGAGTCTCTGGTCCATCAAAGTGAAACTTTGTCGCTGCCTTAAGGGCAGCGAAATCAACATTCAAAGGTCAAAAAGCCCTGTCCGGTTCTACCGGACAGGGCAAAACAGCGTGCAAACAATGCTCCAAAGCTTCCAGCAGCACCCACTCAATCATCCAAAAGAAAAAAGGAAGGCTTGCGCCTCCCTTTTCCAACGAATTTAGTCGTTTAAGTAATTTTTGACCATCGCCTGGAGCAGCTCGTCCCGGTCAATCCGGCGGATCAGGCTGCGGGCGTTGTGGTGG
>DVHA01000197.1 GCA_018712425.1 Candidatus Faecivivens stercoravium
GGCTTTTTGATCTTTGAATGTTTATTTCGCTGCCCTTAAGGCAGCGACCAAGGGTTCCCCTTGGATGGGACCAAGTTTCACTTGGATGGACCAGGACCCTAGCGGGCCCTGGACCCGCTGTTCGACGCGGCCGTGTCACCCGCTCCGACCGCATGAGACTGCTCGCGGGGCTCGCAGTCTTCGGGACGCCGTATCCCCCGCGGAAAGGTCATGATTTCTTCCGGTAAGCGGCGGGTGTGACGCCGTTTTCCTGCTTGAAAATCTTGTAAAAGTAGGAGTCCGACGAGAACCCGCACCGCTCGGACACCAGCGCCACCGGCGCGTCGCTCTCTTTCAGCATCTGCCTCGCCTTCTCCATCCGCACCTCCAGAATCCGCTCGAGGATCGTCCTCCCGGTCGCCTGTTTATAGATACGGCCGGTGTAGCTGGCTGAGAGCCCAAGCGTCTCGGCAATCGACTCGATCGAAAGGGACGGGTCGGAAAACCGCCGCTCGATCTCCCGGTTGACCGCCTCCACCTGCTGGCCGCTGCGGGGGCTGGGGCCGGACGCGGTGCAGGCGGTGATGGCCGAAAAGATGCCGTAAAAGGTCTCGTGCAGCTGGGGGAAGCTCTCGATCTTTTCAAAGTTGATGAAAAAGGGCGGGCGGTTTTTCATCTGCGGGACGCTCGATATGACGCCGTTGCACATCGACACCAGCCGCAGGACGGTGGTGTTCAGGACGTAGAGCGGCGCCCCTTTAAATCCCTCGATCAGTTCGAGATAGACCGCCTTTGCCTTGTCGAGGTTCCCCTTTAGGAGGGCGTCCGACAGGGCCTTTTCCTTTTTCTCGGGGTAGGGGTAGTCCCGCCGCGGCCCGGCATCCCCGCCCAGCAGCACCGACCCCGGCCCGGTGAACATCCGCTGGAACAGCGTCTCCTCCGCCTGCTGGAAGAGGGAAGGGAGCTCGTCAAAACTCCCCGTCCCGCTTAAAGCCAGCGAGACCGACAGGAAGAGGTACCGGGCGACCGTGTCCCGGATGGCGGTAAGGTGAGAAAAAGCGTCAAACCCCTCTGGGGGGTATTTCGAAAAGGTGAGAATAACCGCCATGCTGCTCCTTCCAAGGTCGGCCCCTTCGGCAGCGCAGAGGCCCCCCAGCAGCTCACAGGCGATGTTCAAAATGGCGTAGCGGGTGAGGGCCGCGTCGTCGGGGGTATTTTCCGCCTCAAACTCGGATGCCCGGTCGGCCTTGATCAGCAGCACCGCCGTCTGCCCGGCCGGGTCCAGCCGGGAGGAAAAGCGGGCCAGTTCCCCCCGGAGGGCGGCCTGTTCCGGCGGCCCCTCCGACAGGAGCTTGCGCAAAAACGCCTGTTTAAGGGCCGGGAGGTCTTCCCGCTGGGTCGACTGGAGTTTGGTGATGTCTTCCTTAAACCGGTCGATCGGCTGGTAGAGCCGCCGGTTTAAGATCCAGCTGGCGATGAGCCCCGCCGCCAGAAACCCCGCCAGGATGAGGAAGGAAATCAGCTGGAACTGCCGCACTTCTTCGGTGATGCCGTCGTAGGGGACAATCCAGAGGTACTGCCAGCCCATCCGGTCGGGGGCGGTATAGGCGATAAAACGGTCGCCGTCGACGAGATACCCGCCCGTCTCCGAACCGAGGATTTCCCCGGCAGCGGGGAGGAGGGAAGCGGCGTCCGCCTGCATCGGGAAATCCTCCGAATCGCTGACCACCTTGCCGCCGGCGCTGATGATGACCGTCTCCCCTTCGGGGGTGTCCCCCAGCGCCGAAGCGGCCGTCTCCAGCCACCCGGCCGAGACGTTGACCAGAACGGCGCAGTTTAACGACCCGTCGGCGGCCTTATGGGAAAAATCGTATCCCAAAAAGGTGTAGTAATTCTCCCCGTCATACTGCCGCGGGATGGCGGTGTAGGCGGGGTAGTCCTCGTAATCCTCCACCAGCCGGAGGGCGGAAAGGTCAGGGAAGGCGGACTGGTCGATAATCCGGTTGTCCGTCCCTTCAATCCCACAGGAGGTATAGACCTTCCCGGTGCGGTTGTTGACGATATAAATGGAGCGGAGGGACTGGATGATGTACTGGTACTGGGAGAGCTGATCGAGGGCGACCATCGTTTCGCCGTTTGTCGGGCTGCTCTGCATCAGGATGGGGCTCATGGTGTTGTCTTTCTGGATCTGGAGGGTGATCTGGGTGCAGATATCCAGCAGGTCTTCGGTAAACGCGGCTGACTGGGAGAGCGTTGCCGTCGCGTTTTCATAGACGTTCTGGCGGGAGAGCCGCTCAAAACAGAAAAAGAGGCTGAGAGAGAGGGCCAGCGTCAGCCCCGCCACCAGCGTCACCACCAGCCGGAAATGGCGGAGGAAGAGGGGGTCGCGGGGTTTGCGGCGGCCGGAAGGATGGTTCATATCGGATTAAGCCCCCTTTCACATACAGGCATTTTTTTGAGCGTTTATTCTCCTCCATTTTACACCTTTTTTGCATCTTCTGCAACAAAAATCCATAATTTTTTGAGCCAATCCGGTTTTTTCATGGAGCATATGACAAGAAAGTGCAGTTTGTGCGAAAATTTGCAGGCGGAAAAAACCCAATATCTTCAGAAATCCCGCCGATTTTTAGTTGTTTTTTGACAAGATTGTGTGTAAAATATGGACAACAGCACAGGGGACAAAAACCGACCGGGTTCACGTCCAAAACTGTGCAAAACCGATACGAAAGGGGACTCTATATGAACCAGGCTGCTGCAAAGCCAAGAAAAAAGAAGAAGGGCCTCATCTACGACCTTAAAAAGCACTGGATCATGTGGCTGATGCTGGTGCCGACGATCGTCTTCTTCTTCATCTTCAACTACATCCCAATGGCGGGCGTCTATCTGGCGTTCACCGACTTCTCCTTTAAAGGCGGCCTGTTCGGCAGCCCCTGGGTCGGGATGCAGAACTTCCAGACACTGTGGGACTCGGGGCGGATCGCCTATCTGACCCGCAACACCATCCTCTATAACGTCGCATTTATCTTCCTCGGCAACTTCTGCCAGATCGCCGCGGCGATCATCCTCTCCCGGATGGGCAGCAAGATTATGAAGAAGACCTACCAGACGGTCATGTTCCTCCCGTACTTCGTCTCTTACGTCATCGTCCAGGCGTTCTCCTACGCCCTCTTCAACTCCGGCTCCGGCATGGTGACGATGATTGTCCGGACGCTGACCGGGGATACCGGGTTCGCCCCCTACGCGACCCCCTCTATCTGGAAATACATCATCGTCCTCGTCTACCTCTGGAAGCAGATCGGCTACGGGACGGTCGTCTACCTCGCGGCCATCACCTCGATCGGCGACGACTACTACGAGGCCGCCCAGATCGACGGCGCGACGGTCATGCAGCAGATCCGCTACATCACCATCCCGCTTCTGATCCCGACCTTCATCATCCTGCTCCTTCTGGCGCTCGGGCAGATCATGCGGGGCCAGTTCGAGCTCTTCTACCAGCTGGTCGGCAACCAGGGCCAGCTCTACGAGGCGACCGACATCCTCGACACCTACGTCTTCCGGATGCTGCGGGTCGACTTCGAGGTCGGCATCGGCTCGGCGGCGGGCCTCTACCAGTCGCTGGTCGGCTTTATCCTCATCATGTTCATCAACTGGGCCATCAAGCGCAACCACGAAGAGTACGCGCTGTTCTAACCAAAGGAGGGGAGACAGATGACCAAAACCACACCCGTGCCCAAATCCAAATCCTCGTCGAAAATCAAGGCGACCCGGGACCAGCGGATCTTCAACTGCATCGCCTACCCGATCCTGACACTGGTCACCATCGCCTGCCTCGTTCCCTTCTGGATGATTGTCGTCACCTCCTTCACCGACAACTCCTACATCGCGGTGAACGGCTACCAGATGTTCCCGACCGCCTGGTCGATGGCGGCCTACCAGTACCTCTTTAAAGCGCCGGACGCCATCCTCAGGGCCTATGGCGTCACGATTATGATCACCGTCGTCGGCACCGCCATCGGGCTGACCTGCATCACGATGACCGGCTACGTCTTAAACCGGAAGGACTTTCCCTACCGCAACCACGTTTCCTTCTATATTTACTTTACGACCCTCTTTTCCGGCGGCATGGTGCCGAGCTATATCCTGATGGTCACCGTCCTGGACCTCCAGAACAACTACTGGGCGGTTATCCTGGCGGGCCTGATGACCCCATTCCTCATCATCCTGATGCGCAACTTCATGAAGTCGATCCCCGACGCCCTCATCGAGGCCGCGACCATCGACGGCGCTAACGACTTCCAGATCTTTACCAAGATCGTCATCCACCTCGCCGGGCCCGGCATCGCGACCGTCTGCCTCTTCCTGGCGCTGGGGTACTGGAACAACTGGTACACCCCGATGCTCTACCTCACCAAGCCCCGGATGTACCCCCTCCAGTACTACTTATACAACATCCTCACCTCTGCCCAGTCGGCCCAGCAGTCGGGCGTCTCGCTCGAGGGCCAGCAGTTCCCCGGCGAATCGATCAAGATGGCGATGGCGGTCGTCGCCACCGGCCCGATCCTGCTCCTTTACCCCTATATCCAGAAGTATTTCGTCAAAGGCATCACGATCGGCGCCGTTAAAGGCTGATGGGCATCAGCCGGTGAAATTTGCCCCTGCGGGGCAGCTATCGCCAGTGAAATTTGCCCCTGCGGGGCAAGTGAAATTGCGCGGCGCGCAGTGAAAGGTGAAATTTGGCCCTGCGGGCCAAGTGAAACCTGAGAATCGGCGCTGGCGTTAAAGTCACGAAGAAACGGGCGACGATCAGAAGTTTAGGATCAAACCCTTTTTAAAGGGTTTGCGGGAGTGGAGGGGGCAGAGCCCCTTCCCAGGCGCCCGCCTGACGTACTTCCGAAGCTGGCCACAGCTTCGACACCTGTAATGAAGGGTGCGCAGCACTCAAAACATAATCCAAAAAACAGGAGGCATTACCATGAAAAAGACCTTTAGAATTGCGGCAATCCTGGCGGCAATGGCTGTGAGCGCGTCGATGGTGCTCGCGGGCTGCAACAGCGGCGGCGGCTCCTCCACCACCTCTTCCGGCGGCACCGATTCCGGAGACTCCGGCTCCACCGAGACCTCGGCGGCTGCCGAACCCGGCGAACCCGGACGCCAGGGGGACTACTGGGTCAACGCCAACGGCGATCAGATCGACATCTCCGATCACGTTGACCTTGTCGTCTATACCTTCGCCGGCTCTTCGCCAAACGACGTCGATATGATCAACGAAGCGGCCAACGAGATCAACGAAGAGGCCATCAACGCTTCGGTCGACGTACAGGTTATGACCGACTGGTCGACCCGTTACAACCTCGCCCTTTCTTCCGGCGAAGCGATCGACCTCATCTGGTCGGCGATGTGGTTCCAGTACCAGCCTTACGCCTAC
>DVHA01000198.1 GCA_018712425.1 Candidatus Faecivivens stercoravium
GGTCAGATAATCCTGCTCATAGACATACCCGAACGGGTCGACGGCATAGTAGCCGAGGGTGGCGATATTGTCAGGCGAATCATCGTATAGGGAAAAGGTATAGCATTCATAGATATAAATGATCCGCGTTCCTCTGGACATGAACCCTTGTTCATTTTCCAGGGGGACTTTTTCGGCGAGCAGATCAAAAGCCTCTTCCTCGGAGAATCCCGCCGGGATGATATCTTGGCCTGGGCTGTTGCCGTAATCGTCACAAACCTGCGAGCGGTTTCGCTCTTTTCGTCTTTTATTATAGAGTATTAGATAGACAGATTTTGTCCATCTGCGTATTGCGCAGAAAAAAAGATCGCCTCTTTATGTTGGAAGCGATTCCTTTTAACCGGACACAATCTGTCTATTTTTCTTTGCTATACTGAAGACAATTCGAGAGAGGGGGTATGGAAATGGATGTCGAACAGAAAACATTCCGGCTGATGACACTGCAATCCCGATTGCTGCACGGGGAAGTGCTGCGGAAGAGGGCACTGGCACAAGAATTCGGGGTGTCCGAACGGAGCATCCAGCGGGATTTGGAAAATCTACGGGTTTATTTTGAGCAGCAGGGCCCACCCCGGGAGCTGATTTACAGCCGGGGCAAAGGCGGATTCCGATTGGACGGCGGAGAACAGCTGCTGACCGGCCCGGAACTCCTCTATATCTGCAAAATCCTGTTGGAGAGCCGGAGCATCCCGCAGCGGGAGATGGAACAACTGATTCGGAAGCTTCTCGGCAGCGCGGCTTCCGATGAGACTCGTCGGCAGGTGGAGAGCTTGGTGCAGAACGAGCTGTTTCATTATATCCCGCCCCGCCACGGGAAATCAGTGATTGATACCGTTTGGCAGCTGGGCCAATCGATAAAACGACAGCAGGTGTTGGATATTGCTTATAGCCGGCCGGGTAAGGATGGTCCGATTCATAGGCAGGTAGAACCGGTTGGGCTGATGTTTTCGGACTTTTACTTTTACCTGATTGCTTTCCTATTGGACGAAGAAGGGAACCGCCGTTTTCCTGATGCCGATACCCCGACCATCTACCGTGTCGACCGGATTGAGGCCCTCAAAGAAACCGGTAGACGATTCCAGATGCCTTATAAAGACCGGTTCCAGGAAGGGGAATTCCGCAAACGGGTACAGTTTATGACCGTCGGTCCGCTGCGGAAAGTGCGGTTTAAGTATAAAGGGCCGTATATCGATAACATTCTTGACCGTCTGCCTACAGCGGAGATTCTGCGGGAGGATACAGACGGATGGGTTATCGAGGCGGAATGTTATGGAAATGGAATTGAGGTTTGGCTGAGAGGGCAGGGGGATAGGGTGGAGGTAATGGATCTATAACGCACAATCCAAGAAATACTAAATAATGTCTGCTGAACAATGAAAAAATCCTACGGTGCCAAGACTTTCCGGCTGTGATGTGATATAATAAGTGCAAGGAAAACGGCATAAATGAGTGAAAATGCTTGCAGATGGAGGGACATCATGTATCGCTACAGTAATGGACAGATCAGCCTGTCGGACTTCAAGCAGCCGGTAGGCATGAATTTAAAAGAGAACAACCGCTGGGTAAAGAAGGCACAAACGATCCCCTGGCTGGAGATTGAGAAGCGATACGCAGCACTGTTTACCAACCGTAAGGGCAATGTAGCAAAGCCACTGCGGCTGGCACTGGGAGCCTGCATTATCCAGTCGGAATATGGATATTCGGATGAAGAAATCACCCTTCAGATCCAAGAGAACCCCTATCTGCAATACTTCTGCGGCTACCCTGGTTATGACGATGAAAAGCCTCCCTTTGATCCATCCCTGATGGTGTACTTCCGCAAACGTCTGACGCCGGAGGTACTGGGAGAAATCAATGAAATGATTCTGCAGGATGCAAAGGTACGGCAGGCAAAAGAGGCGGAATCCAAGGATGACAATGACTCTGAAGATCCTCCTGTGACAGGTGGAAACAGCGGCACTATGATTGTAGATGCTACCTGTGCGCCGTCTAATATTCGCTACCCCCAGGATGTTTCTTTGCTCAACGAGGCTCGTGAAAACGCAGAAAAGCTGTTGGATGCCCTCCATGATCCTGCCGACGGGAAGAAGCCCAGAACCTATCGCAAATGTGCACGGAAAGACTATCTGAAGTACGCAAGATCCCGCAAACACACCGCAAAAGCCACCCGCAAAGCAATTGGAAAACAACTGGGCTATCTCCAACGTGACCTCAAGGCCATTGATAGCAAATTATCCCTTGGAAAATCACTTGCGCCACGGCAAAATGAACGGTTGTCTACGATCCGCACCATTTACGAGCAGCAGAAGTACATGTACGATCACCATACTCACAGCGTTTCTGACCGGATTGTCAGTGTAAGTCAGCCCTTTGTTCGCCCTATTGTGCGGGGAAAGGCAGGCAAGCCTGTGGAGTTTGGCATAAAGCTGGACATCAGCGTGGTGGACGGTTGGACTCGTTTGGAATACCACTCGTTTGATGCCTACAACGAGGCCAAGAATCTACAAGAGATGGCAGAGCGGTTCTATCAGAGAGAAGGTCATTATCCAGCCCGTATCTTAGCGGACAAGATCTATCGGAATCGGGAAAATCTCAGCTATTGCAAAACTCATGGAATTCGGCTTTCTGGCCCGGCATTAGGCAGGCCCAGAAAGGGAGAGACCCGAGATAGAACGCAAGACTACCGAGATGAATGTGAGCGCGTGGAGGTAGAACGCAGGTTTAGTCTGGCAAAACGCAAATGCGGCATGGGCCTGGTTACTGCAAAGCTACGGGAGACAGCGGCCCATATAATTGCCATGTCTGTTCTGGTGCTGAATCTGCGCAAGATTCAGTGCGCTTTTTTTGCGTGTTCTTTTGTGTTGGTTGTCTGTTTTCTCATTTGGTGGAAAACGCGCTATTATTCAGTAGACATTAAATTAAGCTGGGTACCTAATATCCTTCTGAAAGTCAAATAAGTGTATACTCAATCTATCTGATCTCATAGGTAACACTTTTCCCTACAAAACGGAGAAAAATCGTGCCTTCCCGTGACTGCCTCATGGCAAAACGGAGATTTTTCGTAAAAATGATAGTTTTTCCACACCGACCGGTCAAAAGAGTGAAAAAATACTGCTTCAACCCCTTTTTGGCCGACCTCGCGCCGACCGTGGCCGACGAACTTGTCCTTCGGGCAACATTTCAGAAATTCGCCGCCCACTTGCCGCCCAAAAAGATCTGTCTAAAAACGAATAGATATAAAAGTAGCTCAGCTTATAAAAATTAAGGTAAAACAAAGAAAAAGTCCTTAGAACCTTGTTGGATCCTAAGGACTTTACTGGTTGCGGAGATGGGATTTGAACCACATGACCTTCGGGTTATGAGCCCGACGAGCTACCGAGCTGCTCCACTCCGCGATATTTTCTTGCGCACTCCTTAGTGCTCTATTATAATACCACATTGCGGAGCCTTTGTCAAGGGTTTTCAAAAACTTTTTTTGTAATTTTTTCTCCGAATCCGTTTTTTACTTCCACGCCTCCAGCCCGGCGCCGATCACCCGCATCCCATTTAAATAAGTAACGTCGCCGCCTTCATCATATTTGTCGAAATCGACGCAGAAGCAGGCGAACGCCTCGACCTTCCCAGTCTCCATCACCGCCCGGACATTCTCCATCACCTTCCGGACGTCGTGCCCGCCCGGCTCCTCGCAGAAATACGCCGGGATGCAGCCGCCGTTCATAATGTCGGCGTCCACCATCAGAAAGATTGCGTCCACCTTTTCGGCAAAGGCTGCCACTTCGGCCTTCCATAGCGCCGCATCTTCAAACTGCTCCTCAGTCAGCCGCCGGATCCCGGCGTCCTTCAGGTTCTGGATGCACTCCTCGTCCGAGCAGCGGGCGTCGCTCACCAGAATCCGTTCCCCCGGCACCGGCCGGTCCAGATGGCAATAATCCCGGCCCCATTCCCGCATTGTCTGCCCGGCGATGGTCGATAGGGGAATGCCGACAAACCGAGCGTCCATTCGCTTGGTCGTCTCAAGGATGACATTGTCGCTGTGGGCGTCGACCCAGATTACCCCGAATTTTTTGCCCTCGCCCAGCCCCCGCTGGACGCCGCCCGCGACCGCCGGGGCCAGCGCGCAGTACCCCGACGGCACCAGCACCTTCTTCCCGGCGGCCACCGCCTTCTCGCATTCCTCCGCCAGCTGGAGCGGAATCGACTGGAACGGCTCCAGTTCCGGCCGGTCCAGCCCGCTGATTTCGGTCACGGTAAACGGCAGCCCCGCCTTGTGGTAGACCCCGCAGAGATGGTAATCCTCCACTGCCCGCGGGGAATCCGAAAACGCCTTCCGCACCGAAAATGCCTTGCTGTGGTCCTGCATGTCCACAGCCCATGCGGCGTACAGGTAGGGGTACTCCAAAACCGACAGCTCCGTCGCTTTTTTATCCATCATCAATTCCTTCTTTTTGGTATCTTTTGCCCGGTCACCGTTTCAGGTTGTCCACCCGCAGTCGGATGTCTGCGGCGAACGCCTCATCGGATACTGCCGGATCCCGGGTGTCCTGCCAGATGCGGCAGGGGATTTCCCTGCACTGCCCGCAGTCCCGGAACCCTTTTTCCTCGCGGACGCAGCGGTAGATGGGGCAGCCTTCCGGCGAATGGAAAACCTGCCCGCCGGCCGCTTCACAGCCGGGGCAGAGGCCCCCCAGACAGCCGCAGCTGCCGCAGTCCTGCCCGCAGACGGTGAAGGTTTGCTGTCTCTGCTCGCACATCTGTATTCCACCTTTCCGATTGAGAGAAAGTGTCTTTCACAGCCCCGCCAGCACCGCGCTGACCAGCCGGGTAAAGCTGTCCTCCACCTTCGCCGCCGTCTCCTGCACCTCTTCGTGGCAAAGCGGCTGCTCCAAAATCCCCGCTGCCATATTGGTGATGCAGGAGATTCCCGCCACTTTTATCCCCATATGCCGGGCGGCGATCGCCTCAACGGCGGTGCTCATCCCGACGGCGTCGGCCCCCCAGCCGCGGAACATCCGGATTTCGGCCGGGGTCTCGTAGCTGGGCCCGGGCGTCTGGAGATAGACCCCTTCCCGGAGCGGGACGCCGCACCCCGCAGCCGCCGCCCGGATTTCCTCCCGCCATCCTTTGTCGTAAACAGTGCTCATATCCGGGAACCTCGGCCCCAGCTGCCCCAGGTTTTCCCCCCGCAGCGGGTTCGGGACGAGGGAAGTGATCTGGTCGGTGATCAGCATTAAATCCCCCGGCTGGAAGGAGAGATTGATTCCCCCGGCGGCATTGGTGACGAGCAGCCTTTCCGCCCCCAGCATCCCCAGCATCCGCACCGGCCGCACCACTTCTTCCATATTATACCCTTCGTAGTAATGCACCCGCCCCTTCATCGCGGCGACCGGCGTCTCCCCGACGTACCCGAAGATAAACCGTCCGTCATGCCCCTCGACTGTCGAGACCGGGAAGCCGGGAATTTCACCGTAGGGGATTTCGCACTCGATTTTCATCTGCCCGGCATATCCCCCCAGCCCGGAGCCGAGGATCACCGCCGCTTTCGGCCGGAACTCGGTTTTCCCCCGGATAAACCGGAGCGCCCCTTCCAGCTTTTCCATCTCGCTCATTCTGCCCACCCTTTCAGTTCTTTTAACAGTGCCTCTTTAGTCTCCGTGTCGGCAAAGCTGGCCCGGACGGCATTTTCCTGCATCTGCACCAGCTCCTGGTCCGTCACCCCGAGCTTTTCCCTCGCCAGCGTCAGCTCGCCGGTCAGGCTGCACCCACTGACCGTCCGGTTGTCGGTGCTGACCGTCGCCAGCAGCCCGGCGTCCAGGAATTCCCGCAGCGGGTAGGCTTCCGGCGCCCTCACCGCCCGGGTCTGGAAGTTGCTGGTGGGGCAGAGCTCGATGCCGATGCTCTTTTCCCGGCAGAGCCGCTGCACCTCCGGATGTCCCGCCATCGCGACCCCGTGGCCGATCCGCCGGGCGCCAATCTGTACCGCCTCCCGGATATTTTCCACGCTGCCGCACTCTCCGGCGTGGAGGGTGAGGGGATAGCCCATCGCGATGGCGTCGGTAAACAACTTTTTATATTCCGCCATCGGGTACCGCGCCTCGTCCCCGGCGAGGTCGGCGCCGGCCACCCCGGCCCCTAAAAATTCCCGGCCGGCTTCCAGCATCTGCCGGTTTTCTTCTTCCGGCCGCCCCCGCATCGCGCAGAGGAGGACGCCCCACTTGACCCCGAAGACGTTCCCGCGCTCCATCCCGTCCAGCACCGCCCGGATGACTTCCCGCATCGTCAGCCCCTCCGCCGTCGACTGGGCGGGGGCAAACCGGGTTTCAATATACCGGACATTTTCCGCCGCAGCCTGTCTGAGGATCTGGTATCCGGCCTCTTCCAGCCCCGCCCGGTCCTGGAGGCAGCGGAGGGGGAGGTCGAATTTTTTCAGGCATTCTGCCAGGTCGTGGCAGTCGGGGTCAACCATCATTTCCCGGTCTTCAACCGATTCACCAAACCGGTTGAGCAGATACCGGCGGATAAATTCGGGCGGCAACGAACCGTCCAGATGGCAGTGCAGTTCAATTTTGGGAAGGGAAAGAATGTCCATTCGCACAGGCCTCCTTTTTGAAATTCGCCTTTTTCTCATTATACCATATTTCGGACAAAAAAACAGCGGAAATTGACAGTTTTTACCCTTTATGTTACAATAGACCCAGAATCTTTGGAGGTGATATGATGGAAACAGTCCAACTGCCGCCACAGGCCGGTCAGACGGTGGCGCGCGCCCATGGAATCTTCGGCCCCCGCCTCATCGGGGCCAGCTTATACGGCTCGGCAACGCTCTGCGGCCTGCGCCCCGACAGCGACCTCGATATCCTCCTTACGCTGGATGGAAGGGTAGGGGAGGGGGAGCGCCGGGCCCTGACCCGGACACTGCTGACCCTTTCCGTTCCGCCCGGAACGCCCGGCCGGCGGCCGCTGGAGGTGACAGTGGTGGATCGGAACATCCTTCTCGAGGATGTGTTCCCGCCCGCCTATGAATACCAGTTCGGCGAATGGCTCCGCCCGGATATCGAAAGGGGGAACCTGCCGCAGCCCGCCGCCGACCCGGACCTGGCCCTCCTTTTCTGGCAGGCGCGGAGCCACAGCCTGCCCCTTTTCGGGGAACCGGCAGAAAGGCTGATTCCGCCGGTCCCGTTCAGCCGGGTCCGGCAGGCGATTTACGGGGCGCTGCCCTCCCTTTTGGACAATCTGGAAGGGGATGAGCGCAACGTCCTTTTGACCCTTGCCCGGATGTGGTACACCCTTTCAACCGGCGGCCTCGGCTCGAAGGACCAGGCGGCGGAGTGGGCAGCTGCCCGCCTGCCGGAGCCCTTTTCCGCGCCGCTCCTGTTGGCCGCCCGCGCCTACCGCGGGGAAGCCGCCGACCATTGGGAGACGGAAGGGACAAAAGCACTTGCCGAAGTGTTGCAAAAAGAGATACGAAACTGTTGAAAATTACTTTTTATGGAAAGGAATAACCGCATTTCAGCCATTTACGCAGAAAAACCGTCATTTTACGCTTCCGTTCTTGACATTTCACCCTATCCGTCCTACACTGGAAGAAAAGGCTTCTGCCGGAAAGAAGGATCCACATGGAACGGACGAAAGAACGGAGCAGATGGGCCGGCCGCCTGGAAGTGGTATTGGTGATGGCCGCCGGTGAGGTTTTCTTTATTGCTGCCCATTACATCTCTATACAGCCTTATTATATCTGGCGCTTTCTCCTGCTGGCCGCCGCCCCCGGGGAGGAGGAAAAGGGGATGACCGGCGTCTGGGAACCGCTTAACCAGTCCGGCCTCTGGCTGCACATCGCCGTTCCCCGGTCGGAGGTGGTGCGCTCCCTCCCGGCCAT
>DVHA01000199.1 GCA_018712425.1 Candidatus Faecivivens stercoravium
GGCACCGGCTCCGGCAAGAGCACCATCGCCGCCCTCCTCGACCGACTCTATGATTTGGGCCCCGGGGAAGGTTCGATCACCGTCGGCGGGGTCGATATCCGGGAAATCCGGCAGGATTACCTCCGGAAGAATATCGGCCTGGTTTTGCAGGAACCCTACCTCTTCTCCCGCTCGATCGGGGAAAACATCGCGATTACCCGCCCGGGGGCCGGGCTTGCCGGCATCCGCCAGGCGACCACCATCGCCTGCGTCGACGACGCCATCGACACCTTCTCGGACGGCTATAACACCGTCGTCGGCGAACGGGGGGTCACCCTCTCGGGCGGCCAGAAACAGCGGGTCGCGATTGCCCGGATGCTGATGCAGGAGGCGCCCATCATGATCTTCGACGACTCCCTTTCGGCGGTCGACGCCGAGACCGACGCGAAAATCCGGGCGGCCCTCAAAGAGCGGATGGGCAGCGCCACCGTCATCCTCATCTCCCACCGGATTACGACGCTGATGCAGGCGGACGAAATCCTCGTCCTCAAAGACGGCGAACTCTCCGATATCGGCACCCACCACGAACTCATCTCCCGCCCCGGCATCTATAAGGACATCTACGACATCCAGATGGCGGCCGCCGACCGGCAGCTGCTGGATGAAGAGGAATCGAAAGGGGGTGAGGGGGCATGAGCATCCGGCTGGAAGAAAAAGAATACAGCAAAAGTTTTGAACTGAAGACCTGGCTCCGGCTCGGGCGGTTTATGAAGCCCTACAAGGCGGCCTTTATCACCGTCTTCCTCCTCAACATCGGGGCGGCGGTCATCGACATCAGCCTCCCGCTGTTCCAGCGGTACGCGATCGACACCTTCGTCGAAGGGCGGACGGTCGAGGGGCTGGGGGTCTTCGCCCTCGCCTACACCGCCGCCATCTGCCTCCAGACGGTCATCACAATCGTCTTCTGCCGGCTGTCGATGAAAAACGAGATGTACATCGGCCGGGATATGAAGCACGACTGCTTTGTCCACCTCCAGACCCTCTCCCTCTCCTATTACAACGTGACGCCGGTGGGGTATATCCTCGCCCGGGTCATGAGCGACACCAACCGCATCGCCGGGATGCTCGCCTGGCAGCTGACCGACATGACCTGGCAGATCGGGTATGTCATCGGCGTCTTCATCGCGATGCTCTTCTTAAACGTCAAGCTCGCGCTGATGGTCATGGTGGTCGTCCCGCTGCTGGTCATCCTCACCATCTACTTCCAGAAGCGGATCCTCCTCTGGAACCGCAAAATCCGCCGCCAGAACTCCAAGATCACCTCCGCCTACAACGAAGGGATCACCGGCGCGAAGACCTCGAAGACACTGGTCATCGAGGACCAGAACTGCCGGGAGTTTGAGGAGCTGACCACCGAAATGCGGGTGGCGGGCGTCCGGGCGGCGCGGCTTCGGGGCATCTTCCTGCCGCTGATGCTGCTCCTCTCGAGCATCGTCACCGCCGTCGTTTTAAACCAGGGCGGGCATATGGTGCTGGGCGGCCTGATGGCGCTCGGGACCCTGTCGGCCTTCACGACCTACGCGGTCGGCATCTTCGAGCCGATCCAGAACCTCGCCGCCAACATCTCGGAACTGATTTCCGCCCAGGCGAACATCGAGCGGGTCATGGACCTGCTGGATGAAAAGCCGATGATCGAGGACTCCCCCGAGGTCGTCGCCAAATACGGCACCGCCTTCGAGCCCAAAAAGGAAAACTGGGAGCCGATCAAAGGCGAAATCGAGTTTAAGGACGTCTCCTTCAAGTACCCGGACGGCGGCGAATACGTCCTCGAGCACTTCAACCTCCACATCCCCGCCGGCACGACCATCGCGATCGTCGGCGAGACGGGGGCGGGCAAGTCGACCCTTGTCAACCTCGCCTGCCGGTTCTTCGAGCCGACCTCGGGGCAGATCCTGATCGACGGCAAAGACTACCGGGAGCGCAGCCAGCTCTGGCTCCACTCCTCCCTCGGCTATGTCCTCCAGAGCCCCCACCTCTTCTCCGGCACCGTCATGGAGAACATCCGCTACGGCCGCCTCGACGCGACCGACGAGGAAGTCAAGGCGGCGGCGAAAGCGGTCTCGGCCGATACCGTCGTCGAAAAGCTGGAAAACGGCTGGAATTCCGACGTCGGCGAAGGGGGCGACCGCCTCTCGACCGGTGAGAAACAGCTGATCTCCTTCGCCCGGGCGGTGCTGGCCGACCCCGCCATCTTCGTGCTGGATGAGGCGACCAGTTCGATCGATACCCAGACCGAACAGCTGATCCAGGACGCGATCAGCTACCTCCTTAAAAACCGCACCTCCTTCCTGATTGCCCACCGGCTCTCGACCATCCGCCAGGCCGACCTGATCCTGGTCGTCCGGGACGGCAAGATCATCGAACAGGGCAAACACGAGGAGCTGCTGCGGCAGAAGGGCTACTACCATACGCTGTACACCAAGCAGTTTGAGGAAGAAGCCACTTCGGCCCAGATTTAACCAAAAGCTGAACGCCCCGGACGGTATCAACCCGTCCGGGGCATTCCTTCCAAACGGCAACAATACAAAATCCCCCTGCAAACCGGCAGAATTGCACCGGTTTGCAGGGGGATTCCCTTTTCAGCCGTTATTTTTCCTCCCGCAGGCGGCGCTCCTCCTCCAGGTCGGCGGGGTCGATCGGCCGGTCGCGGTAGTAAAACTTCATGTCCTGCTCGTTAAGCTCCCGGATGACCTTGCAGGGGTTTCCGACGGCGACCGAGTTGGCGGGAATGTCACGGGTGACGACGCTCCCGGCGCCGATAACGCTGTTCTCCCCGATGGTGACGCCGGGGCAGATGACGCTGTTGGCCCCAATCCAGCAGTTGTCGCCGATGGTGACGTGGGCGCAGTACATATACCCCCGCAGGTCGGGGTTAATGGGGTGGCCGACGGTGGCGATGGTGACCGACGGGCCGAACATCACCCGGTTGCCGATGGTGATCCGGCCGTCGTCGATAAAGTTGCAGTTGACGTTGATGTAGCAGCCGGAGCCGACGGAAATATGCCGGCCGTAACAGAAGTAAAAGGGCGGCTCGACCCAGCTGTTGCAGGGCTTGCCGAAGATTTCCCCCAGCAGTTTCACCCGTTCCGCCGTCTGGTCGGGCTCGGTGTCATTCATTAAACCGCTTCATCCGCTTTTTGGCCTCCAGCCGCTCCTGCGGCATCCCTTCGCACATGTCGGTAAACAGCTTGCCTTCCATAATCCGTTCGTGCATTGTCATACGATTTCCTCCTTGGTCAGGTTTTTCACCCATTTACACTGTTTGAAATGGCGGTAGACGGCGGGCAGTTTGATCATCTCGTCCAGGTTGATGATAAAATAGACCGCCAGCACCGGCAGCTTCCAGACAAAGGCCGCCAGCATCCCCAGCGGGACGACGATCACCCACAAAGTCACCGCGTCGCAGAGAAACCCGAACTTTGAGTCCCCGCCGGCGCAGAAGATGCCGCCGATGACGGTGCTGTTGACCGATTTGCCGATGCAGTAGTAGGAGCAGATGACCAGCATCCACTGTAAGTACCCTTCCGCCGTAGGGGTCAGGTTTGTGAGCCGCAAAATCAGCGGGCTGAGGCAGAGCAGGACCGCCCCGGTTGCCGTCCCGGCGACGATCGAGAGCTTGGCGACCCCTTCGCCGTACCGCTTCGCCCGGTCAAGGCGGCCCGCCCCCAGCTCGTTGCCGACCAGGATCGCGCCGCCGCTGCCGATGCCGGTGCAGAGGCAGATCAGCAGGTTTTTGGCGATGCTGGCGATCGAGTTGGCGGCCACCGCGTCGCTGCCCATATGGCCTAAAATGACGCTGCCCATCGTAAAGCCGACGCCCCAGACAATCTCGTTGCCGAGGACCGGCGTGACATATTTCCAGAAGTCCCGGCAGAGCCAGGGGCCGAGCCGCACTAGATACCGGGGCCGGAATTTGACCCGCCCTGCCGGGAGCGAATCCAAGTAGGCCCACACCATATCCACCGCCCGGGCGATGACCGTCGCCACTGCCGCGCCAGCGATCCCCATCTCCGGGAACCCGAAGAGGCCGAAGATCAAAATGGCGTTAAACAGGATGTTGAGGAGGACGCAGGCCGAACTGATCAGCGAGCTCCGCCCCGCCCGGCCGCAGTTTTTCATCACGCAAAGGAAGACCTGGGAGATGCCGCAGAAGAAGTAGGAGAGGCTGACCGCCCGCAGATATTCCGCCCCGCCGGCAACCAGCGCCGGTTCCGGCGTGAAAATCCGCATGATCGCCCCGGGGGCAATCGCCGCCGCCAGCGTAAACAGCAGCCCGACCGGCAGCGTGAAGAGCAGCACCATCCCCAGCAGACGCTCCACCGTATCCACATCCCTTTTCCCCCAGTACTGGGCGGCGAACATGCTGGTGCCGATGGTCATCGTCGCGAGGTAGAGGCTGAAGACAAACTGGACCTGCCCCGCCAGCGAGACCGCCGACATCGCGTCCTGGCTGAGCATCCCCAGCATGACCGCGTCGGTCGCGCTGACCAGCGCCAGCATCACCTGCTGGAAAGCGATGGGGAAAACGAGGCTTCTGAGCTTCTTCCAAAATTCCCGGTCCAGTTTCATATCCGTCCCTCCAAATGCCTATTGCCAAAACGGCCATTTCCTGTTATTATAATAATACAGAAAGATGTTCTTTACTATCATATTTGTGCATTATTTCATAACAATCGTACACGGAGGGATAAAATGGCAAATTTAACGGTTTTACAGGACGGTTCAGAACGGATCCATTACAGCAACCCCTTTATCCCGATCTATGCCTGCCGCGGCAACCTGCGGGGGCTTTCCGGGATGGCGGCCCTCTGCCACTGGCATGAGGAGGTGGAGTTCCTGCTCCCCTTTAAGGGGCATCTCTATTATAACATAAACGGCGCCCGCCTGCTGATCCCGCAGGGAGACGCCGTCTTTGTCAACAGCCGGAACCTGCACTACGGCTTTTCCGACGGGGGGACGGATTGTGAATACATCTGCGTCGCCTTCCGGCCGCAGCTTCTGTGCAGCTGTGAGGGGTTCCGGCAGCAGTATGTGCTGCCGGTCGTGACCCACACCAGCCTTTCCCACGCGCTGTTGGACCACGGCGACTCTGAGCTGGCGGGGGCCTTCGGCGCCCTCTGGCGGCTGGACGCCCTCTACCGGGAAAAGCCGGAGGGGTACGAGATGGCGGCGATGGGCGCCCTCTACCAGCTGTGGCCGGCCATTTACAGCCTGGCAAAGAGCCGGGGCGGGCGCACCGGGACGGCGGACGGCAAGCTGGACACCCTCCGGCGGATGCTGGACTTTATCCGCACCCATTACGCCGAACGGATTACCCTCAACCAGATCGCCGCTGCCGGCGGGGTCTGCCGCAGCAGCTGCTGCCAGATTTTCCGGGAGAACCTGCACCAGACGCCAAACGATTACCTCAATTCCTTCCGGGTGGAACAGGGGATGGCGCTGCTACGGAGCACCGCGCTGCCGGTCACCGAAATCTCGGCCCTCTGCGGGTTCAACAGCCCCAGCTATTTCGCCGAGATGTTCCTAAAGCAGAAAGGCTGCACCCCCTCCGCTTACCGCAAGAACCTTTGAGGATGGGGAAGAGTTTTCCGTTACGTCCCTTTCAAACCCCATCGAGCGGGCTGCTGTCTTTCGAAGACCGGCCTCCCACGGCCGGTCTTATGCGGTAGGTGCGGGCATCTCACGCCTGCGTCACGCTATCGCAAGCGATAGCTAGAAAAATGTTTGCCGGCCGTGCGGCATTGGCCGGCATTTCTCGCAAGCTCGAAACCACATTTTTCTGGCAGCGGGTCCAGGGTCCGCGAGGGTCCTGGCGGATTCCAAAGGCAGAGCCTTTGGTCCATCAAAGTGAAACTTTGTCGCTGCCTTAAGGGCAGCGAAATCAACATCTACTTAATCAAAAACCCTTTCCCGCACGCCTTTATCCGTCACGGCTTTTCCGCCTGCCCCTCTTCCTCGTGGAACTGGTTGGCGTAGGCAGTGCCGAGGTAGCGGGCCTTGAGCTTGGAATAGGGGAACTTCTGGCTGGAATACAGGCCGTCGTACCCCGAGAAGAAGAAGCTGGCGGCGCATCCGGCCGCGAAATAGGCGACGCCGCCCCCGCCGAACAGCTCGACCGCCAGGAGGATGGACGCTACGGGGCAGTTGGTCGCGCCGCAGAAGACCGCCACCAGCCCGACCGCCGCCGCAAACCCCGCCGGGATCCCGAGAAGGCTGCCGGCAACGCAGCCGAAGGTCGCCCCGACAAAGAAGGAGGGCACCACTTCGCCGCCCTTAAACCCGGCGCCGAGGGTGACGGCGGTGAAGAGGATTTTGAGAAGGAAGGCGGCGGGAAAAGCCTCCCCCTGCTCCACCGCCCGGGTGATGACATCCATCCCGGCGCCGTTGTAGTCCTGGCTGCCGCAGAGGAAGGTGAGCAGGATGACCAGCAGGCCGCCAACAACTGCCCGCACCCAGGGGTTGCGGAGCTTCCCGCCCAGCAGGTGTTCCCCCAGGTGGATGCAGCCGCAGAAGAGCATCGACACCAGCGCGCAGAGCACCCCGAGCACCGCCACCCGCAGCAGCATCCCCGCCTCCACCGCCGGGGCTTCTGCCGCAAACCGGGTCGGGGCGATGCCGAACAGGCAGGAAACCCCGTAGGCCAGGAAGGCCGACAGGAGGGAGGGCAGGAGGTTCGCAGCGTAGCTGATGCCGACGCTCGCCACCGTCATCGCGAAGACGGTGGCCGCCACCGGCGTCCCGAAGAGGGCGGAGAAAAAGGCCGCCATCCCGGCCATCGTCGCGGTGCGGAGGTCCCGGTCGTCAAACCGGAGCAGTCTCCCCGCCTGGTAGCCGACCGCCCCGCCCATCTGGAGGGCCGCCCCCTCCCGGCCGGCCGAGCCGCCGCAGAGGTGGGTAAGGAAGGTGCCGGCAAAGATCGCCGGGAGTAACAGGAGCGGCACCCCTTTGCCGTCGTGGACCTCGTCGATGATGTCGTTGGTGCCCCTGCCTTCGGTGCGGGTCAGCTTGTAGACCGCGACGATCAACAGCCCCGCCAGCGGCAGGCAGTAGAGGAGCCAGGGGTAACGCCCCCGCATCCCGGTCGCCCACTCGATCGACAGGTGGAAGGCCGACCCGACCAGCCCGCAGACCCCGCCGCAGATTGCCGAAAGGACCAGCCATTTTACGAGGGTCAGAAGGTACTGCCCCGCCCGCTCCTTATAGGCGGCCGCATATTGCTTCAGTTTATTGTCCATTGGGAATCCCCTTCTTATCTGGCCCGGGATGGGCCGAAATCCCCTCTATTTTAGCACAATTCGGCGCCGGTGGGAAGGGGATCCCCGAAGAAATGCGCGGCTTTTTCGCATAATGCGGCAAAATCCACCCGGGTAAAGTCGGTCGTGTCCACCATCACCGTCTCCCCGCCGATGGAAAAGGGGCCGGGGTTCTGGCAGAACCGCCCAAACTCCGCAAAGGGAACCATCCGCCCCATCCTGC
This sequence comes from Candidatus Faecivivens stercoravium, assembly GCA_018712425.1. Taxonomy (GTDB): domain Bacteria; phylum Bacillota; class Clostridia; order Oscillospirales; family Ruminococcaceae; genus Faecivivens; species Faecivivens stercoravium. The sequence continues at coordinate 7,516 of DVHA01000199.1, forward strand.
CGGCCTCCCCCATCCGCCGGGAAAAATGCAATCACATTTCCCGCCGCCCCGGCATAAAATGCAGTACGCCGGGTTTTACCGGTGAGCTAGATGAGGAGGAACGCATATGCCAGAATCCATTACTTATTCGAGTGGGAAAAACAGCACCCCGTCCGCCGCCGCCACCGGCATCTCCGCCACCTCCGGCGCCGCCAGCCAGGCCGCGTCGCTGGGCGGCTTCCGGGAAGCGGTCTGCTTAAACGCCGGGCGGGTGTACGACTCCTGTTCCAGCAAGGACTGCCTCGAGGATCTGCGGGTCTACATGACCGCCCCCTGCCAGGCGCTGCTGGACAGCTGCAGCTCGGTCCGGTGCCGGTCGGTCGATGTGCTGCATGTGGCGATGGACGTCGACAGCGTGCCGTTTAACAACGGCTACTATTCGGTCGACATGACCTTTTACTTCCTGATTACGCTGGACGCGTCGGGCACAAACGGCAGCGGCTCGGCCTGCGGCAGCCAGACGGTCGAGGGGATCGCCACCTTCAGCAAAAAGGTGATCCTCTTCGGCTCCGAAGGGAGCGTCAGGAGCTTTAAGTCGGGCGATTGCATCCCCTGCGCCCTCACCTCCGACGCGCCGACCGCCCAGGTGCAGACGGTCGACCCGATCTGCCTGGGGCTGAAGCTCTGCGACCAGCCGAAGCCGGAATGCGGCTGCGAAAGCATCCCGGCCGAACTGGAATCGCTGCTGGGCGGACCGGTCGTCACCCAGGCGGCGCGGTACCTGTATGTGACGGTCGGGCTCTTCTCGATCGTCTCGCTGGAGCGGCAGCTGGAGATGATGGTGCCGGTCTATGACTTCTGCATCCCCGAGAAGGAATGCGTCTCGGCCTCGGCCGAAGACCCCTGCGAACTGTTTAAGAAGATCCGTTTCCCGGTAAACGAGTTCTTCCCGCCGAAGGACTGCGGCTGCGACTGACCGGGGGTAAAGGGCCGCCGCCTGTAAAATAACGGTGCGGGAGGGGTTTCTCTCCCGCGCTCAGCTTGTCGAAAAAGTCTTTTTTGAGTCTTTTTTGAGTGCTGCTGCACGCCGGTCTTGCTACGCAAGCCCTTAGAAAATTGTTTGCGGGCCGTATGGCATGGCCCGCATTTCGTGCAAAGCACGAAACCACAATTTTCTGGGGTTGGCGTTCTCCGGAAAAACGGCG
>DVHA01000200.1 GCA_018712425.1 Candidatus Faecivivens stercoravium
AAGTTTAGGATCAAACCCTTTTTAAAGGGTTTGCGGGAGTGGAGAGGGCAGAGCCCTTTCCCAGGCGCTCACCTTCCGTACTTCCGAAGCTGGCCACAGCTTTGCCACTGATAACGAAGCGTGCGCAGCACCCAAAACATGCTGAAAAAACAGTAAGCCGGCTTCCCGCAGGAAACCGGCTCTTTTCATCCTCAGTTTTTGATAAAGAACTCCTCGTACCAGAGGAGAAAGGTGTAAATTACCCAGATTTTCTTCATATTGAGCTTTTCGCCCGACTTATGCTGTTCCAGCATCCGGAGGATGACCGCCTGGTTGAAGAACTTCCCGGCGACCTCGCCCTCGAACTTCTCCCTCACCATTCCGTAGTACTTGTCCTGCCGCAGCCAGTCGGACAGCGGCACCGGGAAGCCGAGCTTTTTCTTGTTGGCGGTCCGCTCGGGGATTTCGCGGATGGCCGCCCCCCGCAGCGCCCGCTTGGTCACCTCGTCGTAGGCCCGGTAGCGGGAGGGGATCTGTACCGCCAGCTCCAGCACCTTCTTGTCGAGGAAGGGGACCCGCAGTTCCAGAGAGTTCGCCATGCTCATCCGGTCGGCCTTCTGCAAGATGTCGTAGAGCATCCAGGTGTACATGTCGACATACTGCAAGGTCGTCGGTTCGTCAAACCCCTTCATCCGGTCGAACAGCGGTTTGGCGTAAAGGGTCGGGTCACCAGCGTGGTAGTCCTTTTTCAGTACCTCGTTCCGATCCTCATAGGTGAAGTTGTAGTTGGCCCGCATAAACCGCTGCCAGGGTTCCATCGCCCCCCGGAGGATAAAGTGCTTGCCCTTGAAGTCGGGGAGGTGCTTCGCGATGCCGGCGGCCGCCTTCCGGAGCTGCCGGGGGATCCGGGCGTACTTCTGGAAATGCCCGCCCGCCAGGTACATCGGGTAGCCGCCGAACAGCTCGTCCGCCCCTTCGCCCGAGAGGACGACCTTGACATACTTCGCGGCGTTCTGTGCGAGGAAGTAGAGGGGCACTTCCGAAGGGTTGGGGAGCGGCTCGTCCATATAATACTGGATTTTGCCAGCCATCTCGAAGTAGTCGTCGGCGCCGATCTTATTCGAGATATTCTGCACCCCGACCACCTTGGAAAAGTCCTGGGCGTAGGAGAGTTCGGAGTATTTTTCCTCTTCGTACCCGACGGTGAAGGTCTTGACGTCCTTGGTGCACTGGGCCACCTCCTTGACCACATAGGAGGAGTCGATGCCGGAGGAGAGGAAGCACCCCACCTCGACGTCGGCGATCTGGTGGGCCTGGACCGATTCGGTGAAGGTCTTCGCGATCAGGTCCTCCCACTCTTCGAGGGACTTGCTCTCGTCGATGCGGTAGGTCACCTCGTAATACCGCTCGACCTGGATCTCGCCGCCTTGTTCCCAGGTGAAGTAGCAGCCGGAGGGGAGCTTGTAGACGTTTTTAAACATCGTCTCGTTGTCTGGCACATACTCGTAGCAGAGCCAGTCGGGGAGCCGCTCTTCATTCAGTTTCTTTTCAAACCGAGGGTGTTCGAGGAAGGACTTGATTTCGCTCCCGAAGAGGAAGGTATTCCCTTTCTTATAGTAGTAAAACGGCTTAATGCCGAAGATGTCCCGGGCGCCGAACAGCCGCTTTTCGATCTTGTCCCAGATGACGAAGGCGTACATCCCCCGCAGCTTGTCCAGAAGCCCCTTCGCGCCATACTCCTCGTACCCGTGCAGCAGCACCTCCGAGTCGGTCTCGGTCGAGAAGGTGTGCCCCTTTTCCAGCAGGTCCTTCCGGATCTCCTGGTAGTTGTAAATCTCGCCGTTGTAGACCAGCACGAGCGTTTTGTCCTCGTTGAAGAGCGGCTGGGAGCCACCCTCCAGGTCGATGATCGCAAGCCTCCTGAAGCTCAGCGCGATGTCTTCGTCCACATAGGACGCCGCCTGGTCCGGCCCGCGGTGGCGGATCCGGTCGCCCATCCGGCCGACGACGGTTTCGGCGTCCGGCAGGCCGTTTACCGAAAACCCGGCAAATCCACACATGTTTCATTTCCCCCTTGTGGTTGTTCTTTTTTCTTCTTTGATTATTATTTGTGTGCTGCGCACGCTTTGTTATCAGTGGCAAAGCTGTGGTCAGCTTCGGAAATACGGCAGGTGAGCACCTGCCAAGGAGCTCTGCTCCTTCTTTTATCGCTCGCGACGAATTACTTGTAATTCGTCCGGTTTTGCGAAGCAAAACCTGAGCCCATTTAAAAAGGGCTGGACCCTAAACTTATGATCGTCGCCCGTTGTTTTGTAATTTCAGTGCCAGCGCCGGTTCATACGTTTTGGAACCCGTGCTTCACGAAAACCCCTTGACCGTCTTCCCGCAGGCCCGTACCGCCGCCGCCGCCAGCACCTCCAGCACGTCGGTGCAGCCGGGGAGCGGGTGGTCCCGCTTGATGAGCGACAGCTCGGTGCACCCGAGGATGCAGGCGTCGCACCCCTTCTTCCGGAGGGAATCTTCGGCGCGGGTAAAGCGCTCCATATCCGGCGCCCGTCCGGCCTTGATGTCCTCGTAGATGACCGCCATCACGTCCGCCTGCCGCTCGGGGGAGGGGACCTCCCAGCCGATGCCGGCCTTTTCCAGTTCCCGCTGGAAAAGGCCGGTCTTGATGGTGCCGGTGGTGGCGAGGATGCCGGCCTTTCCCACCCCTTTTTCCTTCAGATAGCGGGCGGTCTCCCGCACCGCGTGGATCCAGGGGACGCCGATCTGCGGCGCTACCTCGTCGTAAAAGCAGTGGGAGGTGACGCAGGTGACGGCGATGGCCGAGACCCCGAGCGCTTCCAGCGTCCGGGCGGCCTCCAGCAGCACCGGCGCCGGGCTTTTGTCCGATTCTCCGAGGATATAGGCGGTGCGGTCGGGGACCTGCGGGAGGTTTAGGAGGACCGACGGGATATGCTGCTGGTCGGCTGCCGCGTCGGTGAACCGCACCAGCAGCTCCTGGAAATAGGCCGACGCCATCGGCCCCATCCCGCCGATAATCCCGAGGGCGGGGGTGTTACAAAAGAGTTTGTTCATTCATGCAGCCCTTTATTACCGAAGTATTTTTTATATTTCTTGACGTAGTTTAACTGGTTTTTCAGGAAGTAGATCCGCCGCTGGATCGACAGGTCGGGCTCGTAGTCAAACGACCGGACGAACAGGTGGTCTTTAATCAGTTCCCGGGCCTGTTCTTTGAGTTCCTCGTCGTGGACATACTTGAAGATCAGCCGCTTGGGGATGAGGCTCCAGAGCACCGGCTCTTCGGCGATGACGCAGCCCATCGGCTGGTTTAAGATCAGGTCGTTGACCAGGAAGGTGGCGAGGTTATAGCCCGCCGCCGTCACAAAGTAGCTGGAACGGCCCTGCCGCAGGTTCATCTCAAACAGCTTGTACTTGCCGTCCCGGGGGTCGAGCTTCATGTCGAAGTTGGCAAACCCCACATAGCCGATGTCCTCGAGGAATTCCCGCATCTGGTTTGCCAGCCGCCGGTCGACGGTGTTGATGATGGCGGCGTAGGAGCCGATCCCCTCGGGGGACTGCTCTTCCAGGAGCGCATGGCCCAGCGCAATCAGCTTGACCTTCTTGTCCTTGCCGCAGTAGCAGTTCATTACCCGCATCTGACTGTCCTCGCCGGGGATATACTCCTGCAAAATCAGGTGGTCCTGGTAGCTGGAGCCGTAAATCGCCTCGAGGATCGCGTCGAACTCCTCCTTATTATTGGCCAGAAAGACCTTCTTTTTGTGCGGGAAGGTGCAGTTCCAATAGGCGACCGAGTTGGATGGCTTGATGATGACCGGGAAGTCGAAGGGGAGGACGATGTCCTTGTAGTTTTCCGCCGAACAGGTGGTCGTCTGGGGGAATACAAAGCCGTGGTCGGTGCAGACCTTGTAAAAATTCTCTTTAATCGAAAGCTGCATCAGAAGCGGTTCGTCGATGCAGGAAAAGGTGTAATAGTCCCGGAGGGCGTCCTGGTTGCGGACCAGGAGCTTAATATAGTTGTCGCCGCAGGGGACCAGCAGCAGCTTCTTTCCGTTCTGGTGCTCCTCGGCAAACCGGACGAGGGTCTTCACAAAGACTTCGTCCTCCTCCAGGTCGGGCTCGACGACGGCGACCTTGACGATTTTCGAGTGGGAGGTGGCGCCGAGGGCCTTTTTGGCGATGGCGTAAGAGGTGACGCCGAACTGGCCGTAAGCCTCGTGGAAGGAGCGGGCCATCCCGTAGACGTTGACGTCGCTTCCCAGGAGCACGGGGATAAAGGGTGCGGTCATAGGGTATCTTCCTTTCTGATGACATTAAAGTGGGGTGTAACCCCGGGGTTGTCGCTATACCCAATACATTTCATTATACTATCCTTCCGGACAAAATACAAGGATTTTTTCTGGAGTTTGGGTGAAGGAAGCCTGAAAAGTAGGAGACGGCGGAGGGGGAGAGTACCTTTCTGAAAACAATATAAGCTTCCCAAGCGTCCATCCATGTTCCGAAGACCGGCCTCCCACGGCCGGTCTCACGCGTGTGGAGCGGGTGACACGGCTGCGTCAAACAGCGGGTCCAGGGCCCGCTAGGGTCCTGGTCCATCCAAGTGAAACTTGGTTCCATCCAAGGGGAACCCTTGGTCGCTGCCATAAGGGCAGCGAAATCAACATCCAATACCCTGTAAACATAAATTGTTTTCCGGTACCCACCCTCCCGAAAGGTTGCGCACCGGCGCAAACTGTGGTATCATAAAGGAAGCATCGACAGGAGGGGAGAACGTGACGTTTTTTGGACAGTGCCTATTCACCTATCTGGGGATCCTCTGCCTTACCGGCTTTGCCCTCTGCGGGCTGGACAAGTGGAAGGCGCAGCACAGCCGCTGGCGGGTGCCGGAGCGGGTGCTGTTCGGGGTTTCGTTTCTGGGCGGGGGCTTAGGTTTCTTCATCGGGATGCGGCTGTTCCGCCACAAGACCCGGCACCTTTCCTTTAACATCCTCATCCCGCTGTCCATCGCCCTCTGGGCGGCGATTCTCGTCGTTTTACAGCTGAAATGGAGTCTGATACTGGCATGAATGAAACGGTAAATTTACGATACGAACCGGTGGGGGAGGGGCAGTTCCCGCTGCTGGGCAAGGTGTACGCCGAGGCCTGGAAGGGGTCCAGCAGCGCCTTCGCCCCCTCCGCCTACCGCAAAAAGCAGACCGCCGAAAAGGCGGCCGAGCGGTTTAAAAAACAGGCCAAGCGGGAGAAAAACCTCCGCTTTTTCCTCATCTGCCGCGGCAAGGAGCCGATCGGGATGTATTCGACGAGCCTCTACCCCGACCGGACCGGCGAGCTGCGCAAGCTCTACCTGCTGCCGGCCTACTGCGGCCGGGGGTACGGGATGGAGGTGCTGCTGCACATCCTCTGGGAGAACCGGGAGCTGGACGAGCTGTTCCTCTGGGTGCCGGGGGCCAACGAGCGGGCCTTCCGGTTCTACCAGAAGTGCGGTTTTGCCGCTACCGGCGATGAGCAGGAGGTGGCGCCGGAAATCGGGCTCAGCGAGTACAAGATGGTCCTGAAGGCCCCGCTGGACGTCCGGGCCGCGGTCATCCGCATCCTGCTGCGGGAGAGCCGGGAGGCCCACGCCTCCGCCCTCCAGGGGCTGCTGGCCGGGCCGCAGCCGGAGGAGGCGGAAAAAACCACCCCCGCGCCCACCCTCTCCGGCGAGACGGCCGACCTCTTTGCCGGCTGGCTCGCCGCCCTCTGCGGCGCGGGCGGGGTCGCGGGGGACGAGGGGAATGTGGCAAAGGCCCTTTCCAACCTCCTTTCCCGCTATACCTCCGACATCGAAATCGACCCCTTCCAGAACGTCATCGCCCGCATCCGCCGCCCGGGCGAAAACAAACCCCATATCCTCCTCGACGCCCACATCGACGAGATCGGGATGCTGGTCCAGAAGACCCTGAAAAACGGCTTTGTCCGCTGCGTCCGGGACGGGGGGATCGACCCCCGCCTGACCGCCGGGCAGGAGGTGACCCTCCACGGCGCCCGGGATATCCCCGGGGTGGTCGTCCCGCCGGCCGACGGCAAGCTCCCCGCCTCCGACGGGGTGCTAATCGACACCGGCCTCTCGGAGGAGGAACTGAAGGAAACCCTCACCCCCGGCGACATGGTCACCTTCCGCGGCCCATTTACCCGGCTGGGGGAACGGCGGTTCACCGCCAAGGCGCTGGACGACCGGTCCTGTGCCGCCGCGATCCTCTACGCCCTCGAGCTGACGAAGGGGGAGGAACTCCCCTGCGGGGTCAGCGTCCTCTTCTCCTCCCAGGAGGAGATCGGCGGCCACGGCGCAAAAGTCGCGGCCGAACGGCTCCGCCCCGACCAGGCCATCGCCAGCGACGTCAGCTTCGCCCTTACCCCCGACGCCGACCCGGACGAGTGCGGCAAAATGGGGGACGGGGCGATGATCGGGGTCGCGCCGGTGCTGGACAGGCCGATGACCGAGGCGCTGAAGGCGCTGGCGGGGGAGAAGGGCATCCCCTACCAGCTGGAGCTGATGGGCGGCCGCACCGGCACCAACGCCGACGCCATCTTCTGCACCGGCGGCGGTGTCCGGACGGCCCTCATCTCCCTCCCCCAGAAGTACATGCACTCGCCCATCGAGATCGTCGACGCCGGGGACATCGCGGCGGTCGGCCGGCTGATGGCCGAATACCTGCGGCACCCGCTGCCGGCGGCGCGGAAGGAGGAAGCGTAAATGAAACTTTCCCATTTGGAAAAGCTCTCGGGCCTATCCGGTGTCTCGGGGGATGAGTCGGCGGTCGCACGGGAGATTATCGCGAAGATCGAGGGGTATGCCCGCTGGGAGCTGGACCCCCTCGGCAACCTGCTGGTCTATAAAGAAGGGGAGGCAAGGCGGGAATCCCCCCTCCTCCTCTTCACCCCGATGGACGAGCCGGGGCTGATGGTCACCGGCATTGAAAAAGACGGCAGCCTCAAATTCACCCGCGTCGGCGAGACCGACCGCCGGACCATCCCCGGCCGGCGGGTCAAGGTGGGCCCGGAGGGCATCCCCGGCGTCATCGGCGGCAAGGCCGTCCACCATGCCGCCGCCTCCGAGCGGGACAAGCCGGTCGAACCGGACAAGCTGCGGATCGACATCGGCGCTGCCAATGAAGAGGAGGCAAAAGCCCTCGTCCACCTCGGCGATACCGCCGCCTTCCAGGCGGAATTCGAGCGGCTGGGCCTCCACCGGCTGAAAGGCAAGGCCCTTTCCTCCCGGGCGGGGTGCGCGGTGCTCATCTCCCTCATCCGGGAGCCCCTCCCTTACGATACCCTCTTCGCCTTCACCGTCCTGCGGGAAGCGGGGGAGGGCGGCAGCTCGGTGGTCGCCTCCCGGCTGCACCCCGGCCGGGCGGTGATAGTGGCCCCGGTCCCGGCGGACGACATCCCGGGCGGCGGGGAGACCTTCTCCCTCGGCGGCGGCCCGGTCATCCCGGCGGCGGAATCCCGCGGGGTGTTCGATAAAGGGATGGTCGAGACGCTGCGGGCGCTGGCGGCGTCGGCGGAAATCCCGGCCCAGTTGGCGGCCCTCCCCGGCCGGAGCGGCGCTTCCGGCATCCAGCATTCGGCGGGCGGCGTCCGGACGGCGGTCGCCGGGTTCCCGGTCCGCTACCCCGAAAGCCCTGCCCAGGTGGTGGACGAAACCGACCTGCAGGCGGTCGAAAAACTGCTGCTCGCCTACATGGCAGAGCCCTGATCGGAGGAATAAACGATGGAATACCGTTACGATACCCAGCTGCTGATTGAAAAGCGGGAAGACGGCCCCGACCTCGACGAAGAGGCGGTCAACGCCTACTTCCGGGAACATTTTGACGGCGACTGCCTGATTGCCGTCGGGGATGAGGAACTGATCAAGATCCATTTCCATACAAACGCGCCCTGGAAGGTGCTGGAGTACTGCGCCACCCTCGGCGAGATTTTC
>DVHA01000201.1 GCA_018712425.1 Candidatus Faecivivens stercoravium
AAGAACCCGCTCGAAATCAGCACCACCCCCAGATGCCCCCAGCAGTAAAAGGAGTGCAACAGGCTCATCGCCGCCTCCTTTTTATCCCCGGGGCAGGACTGGACAATCGGGCTGATGATGACTTCAATGAGCCCCCCGCCGACCGCGTAGATGCAGCTGGCCAGCAGCAGCCCCGCGAAGGGCGGCATCACCTCCGGCAAAAACGCCATCAGCAGGATCCCCGCCGCCGCTAGGAAATGGGCCGTCACCGCCGCCGCCCGGTAGCCGACCCGTTTGATGACCGCCGGGGAAACCGCGTCGGTGACCAGCTGGACGGTAAAGTTGATAGCCGTCAGCATCGCGATCTGCCCCAGCGGCACCCCGTAATCCGACTGGAAGGTCAGGAAGAGGAGCGGCGCGAAGTTGTTGACAACCGCCTGGACGATATAGCCGATGAAACAGGCGATGATCGTATGGTTTGCAGTTAAGCGGGTGGACATAAGGCCTCCTGTGAATGATGTACATGGGAAAGGCGGGTGTAAACCCGCCGGATGGTATAAATATTTTTTTGATTATATTTTGTGTGCTGCGCACGCTTCGTTATCAGTGGCAAAGCTGTGGGCAGCTTCGGAAATACGGGAAGCGAGCACCTGCCAAGGAGCTCTGCTCCTTCCTTTATCCTCGCGACGAATTACTTGTAATTCGTCCGGTTTTGCAAAGCAAAACCTGAACCCATTTAAAAAGGGTTGGATCCTAAACTTGATTTGCCGGACGCCGTTCCCGCGAGACAGTGCCCGGCAGCCAGGGCGCTCCGGCCCCGCGGGCGGCGCCTATCAGTCGAGGAAATCTTTGAGCTTCTTGCTCCGGCTCGGGTGGCGGAGTTTCCGCAGCGCCTTCGCCTCGATCTGGCGGATGCGTTCGCGGGTGACGTTAAACTCCTTGCCGACCTCTTCCAGCGTCCGGCTCTTGCCGTCCTCCAGCCCGAACCGGAGGCTCAAAACCTTCGCCTCTCTGGGGGTCAGGGTTTTGAGGACGTTGTTCAGCTGTTCCCGCAGGAGGGTGTGGGAAGCGGCGTCGACCGGCGACGGGGCGTCGTCGTCGGGGATAAAGTCGCCCAGGTGGCTGTCCTCCTCCTCGCCGATCGGGGTCTCGAGGGAGACCGGTTCCTGGCTCACCCGCAGGATCTCCCGCACCTTATCCACCGGCATATCCAGCTCGTCGGCGATCTCCTCGGCGCTGGGCTCATGGCCGTTGGTGTGCAGCAGCTGGCTGGAGACCTTCTTGACCCGGTTGATCGTCTCGACCATATGCACCGGGATGCGGATGGTGCGGGCCTGGTCGGCAATCGCGCGGGTAATCGCCTGGCGGATCCACCAGGTGGCGTAGGTCGAGAACTTAAAGCCCTTGGTGTGGTCGAACTTCTCGACCGCCTTGATAAGGCCGAGGTTCCCCTCCTGGATGAGGTCCAAAAACTGCATCCCCCGCCCGACATACCGTTTGGCGATCGAGACGACCAGCCGCAGGTTGGCTTCGCTTAACCGCTTGCGGGCCTCGGCGGCGACCTTCGGGTCGTCGCTGGCCATCTTTTCGGCCAGCTCATTCTCCTCGTCGGCCGACAGCAGCGGCACCCGCCCGATCTCCTTGAGGTAGACCTTGACCGGGTCGTCGATGTTGATTCCGTCGCCGGTATAGCTTGCCCCGTCGTCCTCGATGGTCGAAGCGTCGTCGAACCCGAGGTCGATATCGGTGTCGACCCCCAGGTCGTCGAGGATCTCGATGTTGCTGCTCTCGAGGGAATCGTAGAATTTATCCAGCTGTTCCGCGTCGAAGTCCATCTCCTCCAGCGCGTCGGTGATCTCCTTGGCGGTCAGTTTACCCTTCCGCTTCCCCTCTTCCATCAGTTCGGTTACAGCAGATTTTTTTTCAGCCATCTTTTTCTCTCCTTCTCGGTATGTCCGCAGACACGGATTATCCCCCAAAACTTAATTTTGAACGTATTGCCACTCAAACCCTCTGAGCGGCCCGCCGCCTTCTGAAGACCGGCCTCCCACGGCCGGTCTCATGCGGTAGGTGCGGGTGACACGGCCGCGTCGAACAGCGGGTCCAGGGCCCGCGAGAGTCCTGGCAGAGTCCAGAGACAGAGTCTCTGGTCCATCAAAGTGAAACTTAGCGAAGCGGGTCGCAATCTTTGATTGCGATAGGGATGCAAAGCATCCCTGCGCTGACCTTAAGGGCAGCGAAATCAACATTCCATGCTTCACAGGTCAAAATCAAATTCCGCAGGGTTTACCCGCCCTGTCTCCTTTTACCCTGTTTTTCCCGCCGGATCTTTTCCGCCAGCGCCTGGTACTGCCCGGCGTCCAGCTCCCCGGCGGCCGCAATTTCCTTCTTCTGCGCCTCGGCCCCCAGACGGCGGATATAGTCCGCCAGCGCCTCGGGGCTGATGCTGTAATACCCTTCCGACACCCGGGCGAGGATGCCGGAGAGCCGGTTCATCTGTTCCTGGGAGAGCACCCCCGCCAGCTCGGTGACGGTGCACTCCCCCGTCTTCTGCCGCTCCAGGAGCGTCTCGTAGACCGCCCGCTGGTCGGGGCTTTGGAAGTCGGCGGGGGATACTTCCGCCGCGATCTTCGCCCGCCAGTCGGGGTGGTGGTAGAGGCAGCCGATCACCCCGTCCCCGGCAATATCCCCGGGCCTGGCCCCCGGCATCCGGCCGAGGCGCCCGGCCTCCAGGTCGGCGGCGGTTTTCTTTTCCATCCGCCTGGCGGCCCTTCTGGCGGCCCGTCCGACGCTCTCCCGCACCACTTCCGGCAGGACGCCGGTCTCTTCCGCCAGCTTGCCGGCATAGATTTCCCGCTCGACCGCGCTGGGCACCCCGGCGAGGTAGTCGGCGGCCTCCTGTAAATACCCGGCCTTGCCGGCGGCGTCCCCGAGGTCGTATTTTTCCCGGATGGCCTTCAGGCCATACTCGGTGGCGCCCCTGGCCCCGTCGATCAGCAGCCTGAACCGGTCCCGCCCGAACTTCTTGATGAACTCGTCGGGGTCCTTGGCCCCCTTCATGTCCAGCACCCGGGTCTTGACCCCGGCCTCGTCCAACAGCCCCACCGCCCGGTTTGTGGCGGTGCGCCCCGGCCCGTCGGAGTCGTAGGCGATGACCACCTCTTTGCAGTAGGTGCCCATCAGCCGGGCCTGTTCCGGCGTCAAAGCGGTGCCCAGCGTCGCGACGGCGTTTTCAAACCCCGCCTGGTTCATCGCGATGACGTCCATATACCCCTCGGCGAGGATGAGGGTGCCGTCGGCCTTATTCTTCGCGAAGTTCAGCGAAAAGAGGTTGCGGCTCTTTTTAAAGACGGGGGTATCGGGGGAGTTTAAGTATTTGGGTTTGGAATCGTCCATCACCCGCCCGCCGAAACCGATGACGTTTTTCCGCAGGTCGATGATCGGGAAGACCACCCGGTTGCGGAAGGTGTCGTAGACCGATTTCCCGTCCCGCCCGCGGGTGACGACCGACGCCAGCAGCATCTGCTCGTCGGTATACCCCTTCCCCCGGAGATAGGAGCGGAGGTTGTCCCATCCCTGGGGCGCGAACCCGAGGCCGTATTTGGTGACGGTTGCGGCCGACAGCTGCCGGTCCCCCATCAGGTACCGCCGCCCGGCCTCCCCGGCGGGGGATTTTAAGATGTTGTGGAAATAGTGGGCGGCGGCCCGGTTGATCTCGTAGATCAGCGGCTTGACCCGGAGCCCGGGGTCGTCCCGCTCCTCCTCGGGGAAGGGGATGCCCGCCCGCTCGGCCAGGAATTTGAGCGCCTCGATATACCCGAGGTTTTCAATCCGCATGATAAAGCTGATCACGTCCCCGCCCGCCCCGCAGCCGAAGCAGTAAAAGGACTGGCTCTCGTGGTAGACGTGGAAGGACGGGGTCTTCTCCGAGTGGAAAGGGCACAGCCCCTTGCTCGTCCGCCCGGAACGGCGCAGCTGGACATAGGAGGAGACGACCTGCCCGATATCGCAGCTCATTTTCAGCTCGTCCAGAAAACTCTGTGGAATGGCCAATCGATCCCCTCCTTTCCGGTTTGACCGCCTATCTTAATTATATACAAAAACGGTGCAAAATCCTCTTTGATAATCCGGATTATCAAGTGAAATTTGCCCTGCGGCAGAAAATAAAGGTATAACCCGCCGGAAAGCCGTCATTCAATCATCGCGAAGCGATACCATAACATGGCCCGCAGGGCCATTCATCACTGCCCCGCAGGGGCAACATCACGCCATCACGCGGCCGCAGGCCGTGCATCACTTTCATCATTCCATCTCGCAAAACCGCTCTTCCACCACTTCCGGCTCCGTCTTCCCGGCGCTCATCTCCCGGATCTCCGCCGCGAACCGCTCCGCCCGGTCGGCCCGGATCAGGAGGGTGAGGGTCACGGCGTCGGTAAACGCCTCATCCAGCGTCTTAATGTTATACTGCGGGAGGATATAGGCGGCCTTGCCGTACAGCCCGTAATCGACGGTGAGGGAGAGCACCTTGCAGGGGGACATGACCGCCTTCCCGGCGTCGACGAGCGCCAGCCTGGCCGCCTTGCCGTAGGCCCGGGTCAGGTTCCCGGCCCCCAGGAGCGTCCCGCCGAAATACCGGGTCACGACGCAGCAGACCCCGACGACCCCTTCCCGCTCCAGCATCTCCAGAACCGGCGGCCCGCCGGTCCCCTGGGGCTCGCCGTCGTCGGAGTAGCGCTTGTGGATGCCGTCCCGCAGCAGGTAGGCGTAGACATTGTGGTTCGCCCCGGGGTTTTTGGCCTTCACTTCCGCGAGGAACGCCTCCGCCTCCCCCACGTCCGCCACCGGCGCGATCGAACCGATAAAGCGGGACTTTTTCTCGACATACTCCCCGCTCCCGTATCCGCGCACGGTTACATAGCTCTCCGCCATAAAAACCTCCTTTTACGACAAAAAGCGGCGGACGGAAGCTCTCGCTTCGACGCCTGCCGCTTCAGTAGCCGATATTTATTTCTTCAGGCCAAAACGCTTGTTGAACCGTTCAACACGCCCGCCGGTATCAACCATCTTCTGTTTGCCGGTATAGTACGGATGGCACTTGGAGCAAACTTCAACGTTGATGTTGTCCTTGGTCGAGCGGGTCTCCCAGGTCGCGCCGCAGGAGCAGCGGATAACCGTCGTTTTGTACTCGGGATGGATACCCTCTTTCATTTTGTTACACCTCTTTCAATAATACGCTCATACGTATATTCTTACAGCAAAATATAATACCACATTTCGAGCAAAAATGCAAGCCCCCTCTTACAGAAAAAATTGCCTTCCCCGCCGGCTGAATTTTATGCGCACTGCCGGGGAAGACTGGCTTTATCCGGCTTTCCGGGCGGAAGGGACATAGAGAACAATTTCTGTTTTTATAGTCTTGAATGTTTATTTCGCTGCCCTTAAGGCAGCGACCAAGGGTTCCCCTTGGATGGGACCAAGTTTCACTTGGATGGACCAGGACCCTTGCGGGCCCTGGACCCGCTGTTTGACGCAGCGTGAGAAGCCCGCCCCATCCGCGTGAGACCGGCCGTGGAAGGCCGGTCTTCGGACGTTTATTGGCCGCTCGGAAAGTTTTTAAAAGCAATACGACAAAATCTAATTCCGTAGAAAGAGAGGGGAAGGAATGGACGATCGGGAACAGGGTTTTTACCGATTCTGCTGGGGCGGGCTGCTCTACGGGCTGATTGAAATCTTCTGGCGGGGGAACACCCACTGGACGATGGTCCTGACCGGCGGGGCCTGCTTCTGGCTGTTAGACCGGCTGGACCGGCTGACGGGGGGCGAGCCGCAGGCGGCCCGGTGCGTCAAAGGTGCGCTCCTCATCACGGCGGCGGAGCTGATGGTCGGCCTCTTTTTCAACCGGCTGCTGGGCTTCACCATCTGGGACTACTCCGACAAGCCCTTTAACCTTTACGGCCAGATCTGCCCCCTCTACACCATCTACTGGTATTTCCTCTGCTACCCGGCCTTCTGGCTGCTGCGGCTGCTGCGGGGCGCCGAAAACCCGGGCCACCGGCAATTCACACAAAAATCCGCGTACAAAAGGGATTGCAAACGGGCGGCAAACCGTGTATAATAGGGGTAAAAAATCTGTCAAGACACCCGTCCGGGAATCTTTTCCTGGCCCAAAGGAGAATGCATAATGGATTGGAGCAACAACCGCAACCTGACGATGCTGGTCGACTTTTACGAGCTGACGATGGGCAACGGCTACTTAAAGGAAGGCATCGGTAACAAACGCGCGGTCTTCGATATGTTTTTCCGCAAGGTCCCGGATAAGGCCGGCTTCGCGATCTGCGCCGGCCTGGAACAGCTGGTGGGGTACCTCCAGAACCTCCACTTTTCCGAGGAGGACATCGCCTTCCTCCGGGGCAAAAAGATCTTCAGCGAAGCATTCCTTGACTACCTGCGGGATTTCAAATTTTCCTGCAACGTCTGGGCGATGAAGGAAGGCACCCCGATCTTCCCCAACGAACCGGTCGTCGTCGTCGAAGGCCCGGTCATCCAGGCCCAGCTGGTGGAGACGATGGTGCTCCTCTCGATCAACTTCCAGTCGCTGGTCACCACCAAAGCCAACCGCATCTGCCGCGCCGCCCAGGGCCGCCCGGTCATGGAGTTCGGCTCCCGCCGGGCCCAGAGCTATGACGCGGCGGTCCTGGGGGCCAGGGCCGCCTACATCGGTGGCTGCGTCGGCACCGCCTGCGCAATCTCCGACCGGGAGTACCAGATCCCGGCGCTGGGCACCATCGCCCACAGCTGGGTGCAGATGTTCCCCTCCGAATACGACGCCTTCCGGGCCTACGCCGAGGCCTACCCCTCCGCCTGCACCCTGCTGGTCGACACCTATAACGTTTTAAAATCCGGCATCCCGAACGCCATCAGGGTCTTTGACGAAGTCTTAGGGCCGATGGGCTACCGCCCCCAGGGCGTCCGGATCGACTCGGGCGACATCGCCTACCTCTCCAAGAAGGCCCGCAAGATGCTGGACGACGCCGGCTACCCCGACTGCAAGATCGTCGCCTCCAACTCGCTGGACGAGTACCTGATCCGCGACCTGCTGCTCCAGGGGGCGAAGGTCGACTCCTTCGGCGTCGGCGAAAACCTCATCACCTCCAAGTCCGACCCGGTCTTCGGCGGGGTCTACAAGCTGGTGGCGGTCGAAGGGGAAAACGGCCAGCTGGAACCCCGGATCAAGCTGTCCGAGACGGCCGAGAAGATCACCACCCCCAACAAGAAGATGGTCTACCGCCTCTACAAGAAGGACGACCACGAGTCGGTCGCCGACTATATCGCGATGTTTGACGAAGACGTCCCGCCGGAAGGCCCGATCACCCTCTTCGACCCGGTCAACACCTGGAAGTCGAAGACCTTCGAGGACGTCGAGATCAAGCCCCTCCTCGTCCAGGTCTTCAAAGACGGCGAGTGCATCTACGACCTCCCCGACATCGAGGAGATCAAGGCCTACTGCCGCGACCAGGTCGACCACCTCTGGGAGGAGGTCAAGCGGTTTGAGAACCCCCACCGCTACTACGTCGACCTCTCGGAAAAGCTCTGGCACTCCAAGCGGGAGCTGTTAAAAGCCTACCAGGGATAAGCAAAGCGCCCCGGATATGCGGCCAAAAAGGCTGCGTACCCGGGGCGTTTTAATGTTCATAAATCTGGAATATGGAATGTTTATTTCGCTGCCCTTATGGCAGCGACAAAGTTTCACTTTGATGGACCAAAGGCTCTGCCTTTGGAATTCGCCAGGACCCTCGCGGGCCCTGGACCCCGATTTGCCGAACGCCGTTCCCGCAGGAAATGCTCGGCAAAAAGGGCATTTCAACCCCGCTTAAAGTTTTACTGTTTTCTGAACAATATAATATTTGAAGCATTGAATGTTTATT
>DVHA01000202.1 GCA_018712425.1 Candidatus Faecivivens stercoravium
TATGCGCTCCCGCAGCCACTACCTGATCCACCCGGAGACCCGGGCGCTCCTCGAAGATCTGCTCGTGATGCTCAAAGACAAGGGAAAAGAGGAGACCTTCCGGTACATCCGGGAAGAGGTACTTAAAAACAAATGAAAAAATGGATGGAAATGCTTTGCATTTTTCATTCCTAAAATCCCCCAAAAAAGGAGAACCACCTATTATGCTCACCATCCGCCCTTACCGCCCGGCCGACTGGCCCCGGCTGCAGGAAATCCACGACCCCGCCCGGCGGAATGAACTGGCGCTGGCCGGGATGCCGGACGCTTTCCGCCCGCTTGCCGAGGTGGCGGAAGAAGAAGGCTTATTCGATTACCCCCACCTCGACGTCGCCGAGGTGAACGGGACGGCGGCCGGTTTTGCCGCCTACACCAATGAAGAACTGGGCTGGGTCTACGTCGACCCGGCCTTCTCCCGGAAAGGGATCGGCCGGGCGCTCCTCCGCCATGCGCTGGAGGCCGAACCGGACCTCTACTATATCGAAGTGCTGGCGGGGAATATCCCGGCCCGGGCACTCTACGAATCGGAAGGGTTCGTCTTCCGGGAGGCCCTCCACGGGTCGATGCCGGGGAACGAATCCTTTAAAGTGACCGTCGACGCCCTCATCCGGCCCTCCGTCGCCTTCACCCTCGGCCCGGCGGAAATGGAGGACGCCGAAGCGGTCTTCTCGATCATCCGGGAACGGATCCGCTGGATGGACGAGCAGGGCATCCGCCAGTGGAACGCCGCCGACTACTGGGCCATCTTCCCCGAATCCTACTACCGCGACGCAATCAAGGCGGGCCGGCTGCTGGTCCTCCGGGACCGGCTGACCGGGAAGGTCGCGGCGGCCGGGGTCTACGCCCACACCGACGGCTTCTGGAACGATTTGGACGGCCGGGAGGGCGCCGGATACATCCACAACTTTGCCGCCTCCAGGGCCTTCCCAGGCGCCGGGAGCCTCATGCTGGAAAAGGTGGAGGGCTACGCCCGGCGGGAAGGGCGGGAAAGATTCCGGCTGGACTGCCGGGCCGGCAACGCCCGTTTAAACGCCTACTACGAGTCCCGGGGCTACCAGGCTGTCGGCGAGGTGCGGGACGGCGGCTACCACGGCATCCGGCGGGAAAAGAAGCTGTAAAGGAGCCAAGATGATGGAAAAAGAAGAATGCTTAATCTGTAAAGCGCCGCTTGTCTACCTACAGCAGGACGAGATAATGGAATGCGCCCTCTGCCACAAGCGGGAGCCCAGCAAAACCCGGTGTGTCAACGGGCATTACGTCTGCAACGAGTGCCACACCAAGGGGATGGACAGCATCCTCTCCCTCTGCCTCCAGGAGACGTCCAAAAACCCCGTCCAGATTCTGCAAAAGCTGATGGCGGCCCCTTTCTGCCATATGCACGGCCCGGAGCACCATGTGATGGTCGGGTCCGCGCTGCTGACCGCCTACCATAACGCCGGAGGGGAGCTGAATCTGCCGGAAGCCCTCGCCGAAATGCAAAGCCGCGGCCGCAGCGTCCCCGGCGGTGCCTGCGGGTTCTGGGGCGCCTGCGGCGCCGGAATCAGCGCCGGGATGTTTGTGTCCATCGCCTCCCGGTCCACCCCGCTCAGCACCGAACCTTTCGGCCTCTCCAACCGGATGACCGCCCGGGCGCTGGAAAAAATCGGGGAAATCGGCGGCCCCCGCTGCTGCAAGCGGGATTCGTTCCTGTCGGTCCTCGCGGCGGCGGACTTCGCCCGGGAGAACCTGGGGGTCGAGATGGAGACGGAAGAGGTTGTCTGCGCCTATTCCCAGCAGAACAGCCAGTGCATCGGCCGGCGCTGCCCGTTCCACCGATAAAAACAGGGTGTACCGAAAAGGGTACACCCTATTTTGTTGCAGCAATGAGAAAAACCGGCCGTTTGCACAGCCGGTCTTCCCAAGGAAAAAGTGTTATGACCCGACCCCCGTGAGGGCACAGCGGACGGTGAACCGCGTCTGCCCGCTGAGGGTACAGGTGAAGAGGGTAAGGCCCCATCCGCCGGACACCATCTCCTCGATGGCGGTGGCTTCCAGGACCTCGGTCTCTGCGACCGCATAGGTAAATATGTTGCCGGAGAGGTCGACGAAACGGATTTCATCACCAATTTCCAGCTGTTCGAGGTGGCCGAAGTGGGAGGCGAAATTATGCCCCGACAGCACCAGCCCGCCCTCATAGGCCGAGCCGGCATACCGGCAGGGCGCAACCTGCAAAGCCGGGTAACTCCAGTCGGAGATAATCGGGAGGGTCAGGTCCAGCGACGGGATCTGCAGCACCCCGATGTAGCCGTAACCGTCGATTTCGATCACCGGCATATCCCCTTCGGGGACCGCGTTTTCGCCGTCCGGATAGACCGGGTCGAGGGTCACGCCGCCCGATTCCGCCGGGGTTTCCGGCGTTTCGGCGGAAGCCCGCCTGGCGGCGTCCCGGGCGTCCCGCTCGGCGAGGAGGAGCTGCTCGAGGGCGTTGCCCGCGGCCTCCCCCGCCGACCGATCTTCGGCCATGTTAAACCCGGCGAGGGCGACGGCCGCCAGCACCAGCAGCAAACCCACCGCAAGGAGGAAATTGCCGCGGAACCGGCGCCGTCTTCTGCGCCTTTTAGCGTTCCCGACGGCCATGGCCGCGAATGGTTCTGAACGCGCCGAAGGCTACCAGCACCGCGCCGCCTGCCAGCAGCAGGATGACCGGCCACCAAACCTGTCCGGTCTGGGGGAGGGTGGGTTCAGCGGGTTCGGGCTCTGAAACCGGTTCAGAGGGTTCGGAGGATGGCTCGGAAGGCTCGACCGAGGGTTCGGAGGGGACGACGCTGGGTTCGGAAGAAGGCTCGGAGGACTCGGGCTCAGAAGATTCCGGCTCTTCAATCACTGGCGCTTCGTAAGTATTGGTGATATTAAACACCAGATGGCGGGTTTCTTCCACGTCCACATCGTAGTATTCGGGAACATCGGCCTCTTCGACCCACCAGTCGTCCTGTTCCCATTCATAGGGAATGTGAGTGCCGCCCATCCACTCGTATCTCTCGTAGAGGGTGACGGTCTTGTAGAGTTCGCCGTCGTGGTAAACGTTGACGTCAATCGAATCCGGACGGATTTCCTCGTCGTCGCCGTACCAGTGCTTGTTGATTTTCAGGTAGGGGTCGTCGCGGGTGTCGTCCTTAACGGTGACGGTTCCCAATACGGTATCATGTAGGTTGTTAAAGTAAACCGTATTGCTTACGGTGTCGTCGCCCTGAAGGCCGGAAGCAACCGTCGCGGTATACCGGAGGGTAACGGTCTGACCTCTGTAGTTTTCCGGAATGGTCAGCTGGAAGGTCGTATCGGTAGAGGTGTAGGCAACAGCGCTGTTGTTTAAGGTAAGGTCGTTGTTGAAGGTCATATTGAGCATCTGGTC
>DVHA01000203.1 GCA_018712425.1 Candidatus Faecivivens stercoravium
GAAAAAGGCCCGCCGGGTGGAAGAACGCACCGTCTTAATCATTATCCGGGAGGGAAAAGTCCTCCTCCACAAACGGCCGGAGACCGGCCTGCTCGGCGGGCTGTGGGAGTTCCCGAACCTCGACGGGGCAAAAACCGAAGCGGAAGTCCGGGACTACCTGCATACGGCCGGCCTTTTCCCCGGGAAACTCCTCCCCCTCGCCCCCGCCCGGCATATCTTCACCCATATCCAGTGGGAGATGTCCGGTTTCCTCGCCCTCTGCGGCGGCGAAATCCCGCCCGGCTGGGAAGGGGCGGACGCCCGGGCCCTCAGCGAACAGTATACGCTGCCGAGCGCCTTTAAGGTTTACCGGAAGGCGGCGGTGGAGTGGCTTTCAGACGGGCTTTTGCTGCCCGGAAAATAACCACCCGCCAAAACGTAAGAACCGGCGCTGGCGCTGCCGTTACGAAGAAACGGGCAGCAATCAAAAGTTTAGGGTCCAGCCCTTTTTAAAGGGCTGGCGGAAGTGCAGAGGGCAGAGCCCTTTGCCAGGCGCTCAGTTTCCGTACTTCCGAAACTGTCCACAGCTGCTCCGCCCGAAACAAAACGTGCGCAGCACCCAAAAAATAATCATAAAATAAACGCCCAACAACTTTACAAGGAGGTACCCACCATGATGATCCAGCCAGGCACACCCGCCCCCGATTTCCAGATCCCCGACCAGAACGGGGAAACCGTCTCCCTCTCATCCTTCCGCGGGCAGAAGGTCGTCCTTTACTTCTACCCCCGGGACAACACCCCCGGATGCAGCCGGGAAGCGGCCGCCTACCGGGACGCCCTCCCGGAGTTTGAGGCGCTGGGGGTCAAGGTCTTCGGGCTCAGCAAAGACTCTTCCGCCTCCCACAAGCGGTTCGCCGACAAGTACGAGCTCCCCTTCACCCTCCTCGCCGACACCGAGACCGCCGTTTTGCAGGACTACGGCGCCTGGCAGGAGAAGAAGATGTACGGCAAGGTCAGCATGGGGACGGTCCGCAGCACCGTGCTGATCGACGAAAACGGCGTCGTCGAAAAGGTCTGGCCGAAGGCCAAACCGGACACCAACGCCGCCGACGTCCTCGCTTACTTAAAGGGCGAAAAGGCATAACGGGGCCTTATACCAATCCGGAAAAGACGGTTTTGCTTCATGCGAAACCGTCTTTTTTTACCTTCCCGTCCAATTTCCATCCCAAAAACCGCCAATTTTTTCAAAAAAGGGACAAATCCCCCTTGACAACCGGGGAAAATCTGGTATAATCAATCTTACAGATTTTATTGCTTTAAAGCTTATAAGCTTTAAAGCAAACATGTTCAGGAGGCCGTTATGGTAATCAAGATTCTCTTGCTGGTTGTCTTTTTCGCCGGCATGGTGGCGGTAGGCATCTCCGCCCGGCGCCATGCCGTCAGCGTTTCGGGCTTCGTCCTGGGGGGCCGGTCGGTCGGGCCGTGGCTGACCGCCTTTGCCTACGGGACGAGCTATTTTTCGGCGGTCGTCTTTGTCGGGTACGCCGGTCAGTTCGGCTGGAAATACGGGCTCGCCTCCACCTGGATCGGGCTGGGCAACGCCGCCATCGGCAGCCTGCTGGCCTGGGTGATGCTGGGGCGGCGGACGCGGATTATGACCCAGCATCTGGGGTCGTCGACGATGCCGGATTTTTTTGAAAAGCGGTTTGACTCCAAGCCCCTTAAAATCACCGCCTCGGTCATCATCTTCATCTTCCTGATCCCCTATACCGCCTCGATCTACAACGGCCTTTCCCGGTTGTTTGAGATGGCCTTCAACATCCCCTACGCCGTCTGCGTCGTCGTAATGGCGGCCTTTACGGCGGTTTACGTCATCCTCGGCGGGTACATGGCCACCGCCATCAGCGACTTTATCCAGGGGATTATCATGCTCTTCGGGATTGTCGTCGTCGTGGCGGCCGTCCTCTCCGGCCAGGGCGGGTTTATGAACGCCGTTTACGAGCTGGCCCAGCTCCCCAGCGACGCCGCCCCCACCCTCGGCCAGCCGGGGGCCTTCACCGCCTTCTTTGGGCCCGACCCCGTAAACCTGCTGGGGGTCGTCATCCTCACCTCCCTCGGCACCTGGGGCCTGCCCCAGATGATCCAGAAGTTTTACGCCATCCGCAACGAGAAAGCCGTCCGCACCGGGACGGTCATCTCGACCGTATTCGCGGTGATCGTCTCGGGGGGCTGCTACTTCCTCGGCGGGTTCAGCCGGCTGTTCGACGACCCGGCCATCTACGGCGCCGACGGGGCGGTCGTCTACGACAGCATCATCCCCTTCATGCTCTCCAAACTGCCGGACATCCTGATCGGCATCGTCGTCGTGCTGGTGCTCTCGGCCTCGATGTCGACCCTCTCCTCGCTGGTCCTCACCTCCAGCTCGACCCTCACCCTCGACCTGATTAAAGGAAACCTCTGGAAAAACATGCGGGAGGAAAGCCAGATCCGGACGATGCGGGTGCTGATCGCCGTCTTTGTGGCGGTTTCGGTCCTCCTCGCCATCAACCCGCCCGATTTTATCGCCCAGCTGATGGGCATCTCCTGGGGCGCGCTGGCCGGGGCCTTCCTCGCCCCCTTCCTCTACGGCATTTACTGGAAGCAGGTGACCCGGGCTGCCGTCTGGGCGAGCTTCGCCTGCGGGGTCGGCCTGACGGTCGGGAACCTTTTCTTCCATTTTATCGACTCGGCCATCAACGCCGGCGCGGCGGCGATGGTGCTGGGGCTGGTTGTCGTGCCGGTGGTAAGCCTCATCACCCCGCGGCAGCCGGACAAGCGGCTTCAGGAAATCTTCTCCTGCTATGAGGAAAAGACGGTCCTCCATAAGAAGATGGTCGTCGGGACAGAGAAAGACAACGCGGAATAATAGGAAAGGCCGTGCGGGGTTCGCACGGCCTGTATTTTTTGATTATGTTTTGGGTGCTGCGCACGCTTCGTTATCAGTGGCAAAGCTGTGGACAGCTTCGGAAGTACGGAAGGTGAGCGCCTGGGAAAGGGCTCTGCCCTCTCCACTCCCGCAAGCCCTTTAAAAAGGGCTTGACCCTAAACTTTTGATCGCCGCCCGTTTCTTCGTAACTTTAACGCCTGCGCCGATTCTTACGT
>DVHA01000204.1 GCA_018712425.1 Candidatus Faecivivens stercoravium
GCTGGTTAGAGTTACATAACTCGTTGTAAATTATAGTCCCACTATGGATACGTAAAGTAGCTCCCTCTTTAACCTGAGAAGTATAGTTACTTGTATCAGTTAAAGTGAAGCCATTTAAATCGATGGTAATATCTTTGTTTTCATCTATATCGAGCGGATCTGATGTATTTGCATCGCTCAAAAGTTCGATTGTTACAGGCTGTTGTGCTTCTTTTGCCGCTGTAAAAGCCGCATCGAAAGTTTCATATTGTTCGCTGCCAATTTGCGCAACATTACCAGCCCGCGGCGTTACGTCCTCGTCACCGTTCGAGTTCGTTGCCCCAAGCACCTGTCCGTCAATCCCTTCACCGTCAGAGATTGACAAATTTACCCCCCCCCTCAGGGGTTACAGCCATTGCCGGTACTGCCGCGCTTGACGCCAGCATCGCCATGACCATGAACGCCAGAAGCGTCCGTTTCATGCCTTTTTTCATACACTTTTTCCCTCCAGGAAATTTTTTTCAGCCTCCCGGACGGGCCGTGCAGCCCGCGTGTAGAGGCTGACACCTATATCTTATCACGAGAAATTGTGTAAGGCAATAGATTTAGATGAAATTTGGTAATAATTCCAAAATATATTCTTGGTTTTAGAAATAATTCACGTCATACAGAAATAAAACATTCATATTTGGCCGCAAAAAATCCCCCCGGCCCACCGCCGGAGGGATTTCTGCCCGTCGAAAAAGCTTTTCTGCAAAAAGGACAGAAGCTTTCCGTACAGCAAAAAATTTAAATCACATTTTTTCCGGCGGCATGTACGGCGGAAAAAATACCTTGATCCGGGCAAGTGTGCGACCGCAGGGAGTGCATGCAGCCCGGATGTTATCTTGCCGAAAAACTTGTTTTTCGGCAATTATACGCCGCAGTCGTCGTAATCCGCCCATTTTTCCCGGTAGGCCTTTTCGCTCCGGTAGCGGTAGATGAGGTATGCGGCGGCGGAGATAAGCGTCGCAATCCCCAGAAACAGCGTCACAAACGAACGGGTCTCGAGCGCGAACCGGCGCTCTTCATCATATTGTTTCTTCATTCAAAGTTTCCCCTTTCATACCGGCTTTCCCGTTTTCATCCGGGTACCCCCAGCCGTCGAAGCCGCTCCGCCGGAGCGCCCCGAACAGCCGCAGTTTAAACCCCGGGCTCTCCCGCTCCTTTTCGGCGAGGAAGGCCTTGGTGTCCTCGCGGGAGGTGTGGCCGTCGGCCGGGCATTTGCTCTTGACAACCGGAAGCCCCCGCTGGGCCGCGGCCCGGCGGACATCCGCCTCGGGCGCAAAGACCATCGGCCGGATCATCCACAGCTCCTTCCGGGAGAGCCAGGTCTTCGGCGCGAAGCAGCCGACCCGCCCCTCGTTAAACAGGTTCATCACAAAGGTCTCCACCACGTCGTCAAAGTGGTGGCCGAGGGCGAGGACGTTGCAGCCGTACTTCTTCGCCGCGTCGTGGAGCGCCCCCCGCCGCATCCGCGCGCAGAGGGAACAGGGGTTCGGCTCCTTCCGGACGTCGAAGACGATCTGCCCGATGTCGGTCGGGAGGATGTGGTACTCGACCCCCAGCTCCTGACAGAGGTCCTCCATCGCCCCGTACTCCCCGTCCGCGCCGCCGAAGCGGGGGTCGAGGGTGATGGCAACCAGCGAATAGTCGATGCCGATAAACTTCCGCAGGGTCGCGAGGCCGGTCAGCAGCACCACCGAGTCCTTCCCGCCCGACACCCCGACCGCAATCCGGTCGCCGTCGTGGATCAGGTCAAACTCCTGGATGGCCTTCCGCATATACCCTAAAATCCGCTGGAAATGGTTCATCGGTTAAAGAGCGGGGTCGGGTAGCCGCCCGACTCATGCAGCGCCCGCAGCGCGTTTACGACGACGTCTTTGTCCTCGGCGTAGGTGACGCCGAACCATTTGTCGTGGGTCTCCAGCACCTTGACCGACGCTTCGCCGGACTGGATCATCCCGTCGATGACGGTGGGGAGGAGGTACTCGCTCTTGACGTCCCCCTCTTTGAGGCCGCCAAGGAAGCCCTTGAAGCCCTCTTCCAGCCGGTCGATAAACTCGGGGGTCAGGCCCCACATGTTCATCGAGACGTGGCTCTCAGCGTCAATCGGGGTCTGGACGCCGTCTTTTTCGACCGCCGCGCCGGAAGCCGTCTTGACGATGCCGGAGGTCTCGTCGACGCCGGTCAGGCAGCCGTCTTCACCCACCTTGCAGACCCCGCGGGTGACCGCGCCGTTGTCCGAGAGGGTGTTGCCGAGGATGAACCCGGCCATGCAGTATTCCCCTTCCCCGCTGTGGGAAGCGAGGTAGTCGTGGACCTGCTTAAAGCATTCCTTGCCGTAGTAGTCGTCGGCGTTGATGACGGCGAAGGGCCCCTTTACGATCCCCTTGCAGGCCAGCACCGCCTGGCCGGTGCCCCAGGGCTTGGTCCGCCCCTCGGGGAGGGAGAAGCCTTCCGGCAGGTCAGTAAGCTCCTGGAAGGCATAGGCGGTCGGGCAGACCTTTTCCATCTTGTCGCCGATAATCTCCTTAAAGGTGGAGAGCAGGTCGTGGCGGGTGATAAAGACCACCCGGTCAAACCCCGCCTCCAGCGCGTCGTGAATGGAATACTCCATGATGACCTCGCCGCAGGGCCCCACCGGGGTCAGCTGTTTGATGCCTTTGCCGAAGCGGGAACCGATCCCCGCCGCCATAATCACTAAATCCATAAAAATGTCCCTCTTTCCGCCGGAAGACCGGCACTGTTCTTTTTCCATTGTACCCGCTATGCGATAAAAAGTCAATAAAGGTTTATTTAACGTTTGGTAAAGGGGAGGGAAAATGGCATCCGGGTCAAAATTTTTTCTGACCATCTTTTGGGTGCTGCGCACCGGTCTTGCTTCGCAAGCCCTTAGAAAATTGTTTGCGGGCCGTACGGCATGGCCCGCATTTCGTGCTAAAGCACGAAACCACAATTTTCTCTTCTGGGTGCAGCAGCCGTGGCCAGCTTCGGAAATACGGAAACCGGCCGCCTGGGAAAGGGCTCTGCCCTCTCCACTCCCGCAAACCCTTTAAAAAGGGTTTGATCCTAAACTTTTGACTTCGCCCCGTGGAGCGCAAACCGGGTTTACCGGCATCACATGGGGTTTCCCCGAATATTCAATAAAGCATAATAACCTTCCGACTTCATTTTAAATGGAGAAATGCGAAGCATTTTCATCCATAACTCTTCACCCTTTACCCTTCACTTTTCACTAAGCTGCGTCCGCAGCTTTCTCCCGCCAGCCGCCCGGACGACCAGGCCCACTGCAGGTTAAACCCGCCGCAGTCCCCGTCGATGTCCAGCACCTCGCCGCAGGCATAGAGCCCCCTCACCAGCTTCGACTCCATCGAACCGGCGTGGAATTCCGCGGTGACGGCGCCGCCCTGGGTGACCTGGGCG
>DVHA01000205.1 GCA_018712425.1 Candidatus Faecivivens stercoravium
CAAAGAAACGTGTGGCATAAAAAGTTTAGGGTCAAGCCCTTTTTAAATGGGCTCAGGTTTTGCTTTGCAAAACCGGACGAATTACAAGTAATTCGTCGCGAGAAATAAAGGAAGGGGCAGAGCCCCTTCCCAGGCGCTCCGTTACCGTACTTCCGAAGCTGACCACAGCTTTGCCGCTAATAATGAAGCGTGCGCAGCACCCAAAAAGTACTAAAAAAGACTTTTTCGACAGTCTCAATGCCCGCAGC
Source organism: Candidatus Faecivivens stercoravium (assembly GCA_018712425.1). GTDB lineage: Bacteria > Bacillota > Clostridia > Oscillospirales > Ruminococcaceae > Faecivivens > Faecivivens stercoravium. Next base: position 249 of record DVHA01000205.1, read on the forward strand.
TTTTTTGCGGGCATTTTCTTTTCCCGAAGGGGCATAGTGAAAAAAGGGGCGGCAAAACCGCCCGCCCGGCTAAAAATTCATGAAACGGTTCTTGACCCGGCGGCGGGATGTTGGTATAATACTCTATATATGTATACGCGCGCAATCCGCGGATAGGAGATACAGATGAAAGCTGATGAACCGGTTTTGGACGGTTTTTCCGTCCTGATGAGTGTTTATAAAAAGGAAAAACCCGAATATTTAAAGGAATGCGCCCGCAGCATCCTCACCCAGACGGTGCGCCCCGACCAGGTGGTGCTGGTCGAGGACGGCCACCTGACGCCGGAACTGGAGGAGGCGGTGCAGGAGTTTGAAAACCTCTGCCCCGAGCTGGAGGTGCTCCGCTTTAACGAAAACCGGGGGCTGGGCAAGGCGCTGGCCGACGGGCTGCTGGCCTGCCGCTACCCGCTGGTCGCCCGGATGGACACCGACGATATCGCCTTCCCCGACCGCTTTGAAAAGCAGCTCCGCGCCTTTAAAGAGGACCCGGAGCTGGATATTTGCGGCGGGCATGTGCTGGAGTTCTCCGGTTCCACCGAAAACATCCTCCGCCGCAAGACGGTCCCCCTCACCGACGCCGAGATCCGCCGCTACGCCCGCACCCGCAACCCCTTCAACCACCCGTCGGTGATGTATAAAAAGGAAGCGGTGCTGAAAGCGGGGAACTACCGGCATATGCCGGGGTTTGAGGACTACTACCTCTGGGCCCGGATGCTGATGGGGGGCGCCAAAGGGCGCAACCTCGACGACTTTATCCTCTACTTCCGCGCCGGGGAGGACGTCTACCGCCGCCGGGGCGGCTGGCAGTACCTGAAAAACGCCGCCCACGCCCGCTGGGCCATCCACAAGACCGGCATTTCCGGCTTTGGGGAGACGGTCTACGCGATCACCGGCCAGGCGGTCGTCAGCCTGATGCCGAACGGCCTCCGGGGCAAATTTTACGACCGCGTCCTGCGGCGGTGAGGGGGCGCGGCATGGATAAAGACCTGATGCGCCGGCTGATGGCGCCGCTGACCCTCTTAAACCGGATGCTCCCCAAAAAGCAGGACCGGGTCGTCTTTTACAGCAATATGGGCTTCCGGGACAACGTGAAAGCGGTCTACGACGCCTTCATCGCCCGCCCGGAATCGAAAAACTACGAGATCGTCTGCGCATTAAACGACTACGAACTCTGGGACAACCGCCCCCACCCCGCTAACGTCCGGTTTACCGACTGCAAAGGGGGCCTCGTCCCCTTCCTCACCTCCCGTACCTTCTTCTACTCCTTCGGCAAATACCCGGTCAAGCCGTCGAAAAACCAGATGGTCGTAAACGTCTGGCACGGTTCGCCGCTGAAAAAGATCGGCCGATATGAAAAGATTGAGGACCAGGACTTTTTTACCTACGTCCTCGCCGCCTCCGATTTCTTCGTCCCGATTATGGCGAAGGCCTTCGGCTGCCCCGAAAGCAAAGTAAAGGTCTGCGGCCACCCCCGCAACGACGCGATGTTCACCCCCGGCGACCCGCTGGGGAAGCTCGGCATCCCGAAGGATTTTGATAAGCTGCTCCTCTGGCTCCCGACCTTCCGGCAGTCCAGCTTCCTGGGCGACCGGGACACCGCTGCCCGTGCCGGGACCGGCCTCCCGGTCCTCGAACGGAAGGAAGACCTGGAGGCGGTAAACGCCCTGCTGGAGCGGGAGAACGCCCTCCTGCTCGCCAAAATCCACCCGGCCCAGGACCTCTCCCTCCTCGACCTCTCGGGTGCCTCCCGGGTCAAAATCCTGACGAACGACGATATGCAAAGGGCGGACTGTGACCTCTACGCCCTCCTCGGCGTTTCCGACGGGCTCATCACCGACTACTCCTCCGTCTACTTTGACTATTTGCTTTTAAACCGCCCGATCGGCTTCACCGTCGGGGATATCGAAGAGTACCGGAAGACCAGAGGGTTTGTCGTCGACGACCCCTACCCGCTGATGCCGGGGCCGTTTATCCGGACGCCGGACGAGTTTGCCGCCTTCCTCTCGGACTTCCTTTCGGGGAAGGACGATTATAAAGCCGAACGGGAACGGGTCGGGAAGCTGACAAACGCCTTCCCCGGCGGCCAGGACGCCGAACGGTGCCTCAAAATCGCCGGGCTGATCGAATGAAGGAACCGGCTGCTCATGCCCAAAAGGCTTCCTCCCCGAGGAAGCTGGGACTGCTGAAAATCCAGTTTGGCGGAAGCGTAAGAATCAGCGCTGGCGTTAAATTGACAAAGAAACGTGCGCAGAATCAAAAGTTTTACTCGATTTTTTTCAAAAAATCGCGGGAATGGAAGGGGCATGAGCCCAGGTGTCCGGATTCTATCCGGACACCCGAAAAAAAACGCTTGCCGGCCATACGGCACGGCCGGCATTTCCCGCAGGCGGAAAACCGCGCTTTTTTCACAGGTTGTACCTCTATTTCAACTTCTTGTTTATTGCTGCTTTTCCGGAGAACGCTAACCCCAGAAAATTGTGGTTTCGTGCTTTAGCACGAAATGCGGGCCATGCCGTACGGCCCGCAAACAATTTTCTAAGGGCTGCGAAGCAGACCGGCGTGCAGCAGCACCCAAATTATACTTCAAAAAAACCGGTAAACCGGGAAAGGAATGAAGCGAATGCGCAAGGTCATCACCTACGGTACCTTTGACCTGTTACATTACGGACATATCAACCTCCTCCGCCGGGCGCGGATGCTGGGGGACTACTTAATCGTCGCCCTCTCGACCGACGAGTTCAACCGCGGCAAGGGGAAGGAATGCTACTTCTCCTACGAAGAGCGGAAGACCCTCGTCGAGTCGATTCGGTATGTCGACCTGGTCATCCCCGAGACCTGCTGGGAACAGAAAATCTCGGACGTCCAGGAGTTCAAGGTCGACGTCTTCGTGATGGGGGACGACTGGAAAGGGAAGTTTGACTTCCTCAAGGACTACTGCGAGGTGGTCTACCTCCCCCGCACCCCCGAAATCTCCACCAGCAAGATCAAACAGGACCTCTTCCAGGTCAAGTAACAGGGGAGGGCTGTAAAGATGAACCGAAACGAAGGCTTCCCCGGCGGTATGCCGGGGGATTTCCCGGGTTATGCCCCTGAAATGCCGTCGGCAGAGGAATTTTCCACCTTTTTTGAAGAAAAAAAAGAAACCGTCCCCGCCGCCCCGCCTTTAAAAATCCTCACCGGCGTCATCGGCGCCGGGAACGGCGGGATGTCGACCTACGCCGTCAATCTCTTCCGGGAGCTGCCAGAGAACAACTACGACGTCACCTTCCTCTCGACCGCCGAACACCCCTTCTTCGAAAGCCAGATTAAGGAGCGCTACGGCCGGATCAAGGTCATCCCGCCCCGGAACCGCCACCCTCTGGCCCACCGGAAGGCGATCCGGAAGATCCTCTCGGAGCAGAAGTTCGACGCCGTCCATATCCACCTCTCGACCGCTTCGAACATCGTCCCGCTGGAGGAGGCGGTGAAAGCGGGGGTCCCCACCGTCATCGCCCACATCCATTCGGCCGGGGCGGAAGGCGGAAAACTTGCCGCCCTGCTCCATAAGCTGCACGTCGGCAAGCTGGGGAAGATGCCCATCCTCCGCCTCGCCTGTTCCGACGCGGCGGGGAAGTTCGCCTACGGGAACGCCGGCTATACCGTCATGCTGAACGGCATCGACCTCGACCGCTTCTACTGGGACCCCGGCCGCCGGGACCGCTTCCGCAAGTTTAAGCATATCCCAGCCGACGCCTTTGTCGTCGGCCATGTCGGCCGCTTTACCCCGGTCAAAAACCACGCCTACCTGTTAGACCTCTTCGCCGAGGTCAAAAAAGAGCGGGAAAACGCCTTCCTCCTCCTCTGCGGGGACGGGCCGCTTCTCGAGGAGACCAAGAAAAAGGCCGAATCGATGGGCCTTTCGGACTCGGTCCTCTTTGCCGGCAACATCGTCAACCCCCAGGACGCCTACTGCGCGATGGATGTGATGGTGCTCCCCTCGCAGTTTGAGGGCTTCCCGCTGACCGTCGTCGAGGCGGCGGCGGAAGGGCTGCCGGTGCTTGTTTCCGACACCGTCACGAAGGAAGCCGCCGTCACCGATCTCGTCAAATTCTTCTCCCTCTCGGACGATCTGGGAAAGACCGCCAAAACCCTCCTTTTAATGGACCCCGGCGGCGCCCGCCGGGACTACGGGGACGAGCTGCGGGAGAAGGGGCTGGACTTTGCTTCCCAGGTCCGAAAGATCGAAACCCTCTACCACCGGCAGCGATGACCGCCGGCATCCAACCCAAACGGAAAGGAGCTTAATTGGATGGAAAAATCCTTTATCCGCCGGGCGGTTGACGCGGTCCTCGACCACAACCTCTACCGGCTGGTGGTGCTGGTGATGGTCGTAATCCGCACCTGCGCCTTCTTAAACCCGGTGATCGGGCCGTTCGTCAAATTCACGCTGGCCTGGTCGGCGCTGATTTTGATTAAGGACCTGTTCACCGAGCGGCTGTTTATGGTGAACCGCTTCCGCGGGGCCCTTTACCTCTTCCTGATCGCCTACGGGGTGACATGCCTGGTCAACTTCGACCAGAACTTCGCCCGCAACCTCGTCATGTGGGCCTATATCATCTCCAACATGTTGGTGATGTACAGCTACGACCTCCGCAAATCGCCGGGGACGGTCAAGCGGGAACTCCTGCGGTTCAACCACACCTTCATGATCGCCTCCTTTATCGGCCAGGCAATCTCCCTCATCACCTTCTTCCTCGGCATCGCCTTCGCCTATACGATCGACGGGGTCGTCTACTACTACGGCATCTATGAAGGGCGGATCTGGGGGTTCTACTCAAACCCCAACGCCGCCAGCTTCTTCATGGTCATCAACCTGATGCTGACGGTGGTGAGCGTCATCATCCAGCGGGAGAACCTCTCCCGGGGCCGTAAGTGGTTTTATATCATCAATAACGTCGTCCAGCTTCTCATCCTCTTCCTCTGCAACTCCCGCACCAGCCTTTTCAGCCTTTGCTTCTATGTGGTCATCCTGGTGGTGCTGATGAGCCTGCCGGGGATCCTCCACACTTCGGAAAAGCCCGCCCGCCGCAAAAAGATCGGCCAGACGGTCTTTGTCTCGGTGGTCCTGCCGCTGGCGCTGCTCGGCACCCACACCTACGCCCTCGACATCCTCCCGAACTTTGTCCTCCAGACCTCCTTTTCGGAAGAGTTGAACGAGGCCCTCGAGGACGTCACCAACACCAGCTCCACCGCCGCCGTCACTGCCGGGGACGTCGAGCTGCAGCGGGAGGACTTCGGCACCCAGTTCGGCGGCCGCTACTACCTCTGGCAGGCGGGCATCGAGCTGATTAAGGATAACGCCGCCTTCGGGGTCGGCAACGACAACGTCCCTGATGAAGCCTACCGCTATGCCGCCCGCTACTTCACCCCCTTCGGGGAGGACATCTATCTTCCGGGCGTCTCCGGCGGCCTCCACAACCTCTTCTTCCAGATCGCGGCGGCGTCCGGCCTGGTGGGGCTGGGGGTATTCGTCCTCTTCGGCATCCTCGTTTTGCAGCGGGTGATCCGCTACTATATCTGGATGATCAAGGAGAGGCGGTTTAATGCCCTCGCGGTCGCCTGCATCTGCGTGCTGGTGGTTATCCTCCTCCGGACGATGACCGACACCGGCATCGTCTACGGCATCTACTACCTCGGCGTCGTCTTATGGACCTATATGAGCGCCGCCGTCTATTTTATGGACAGCGAGTTTACGGCCGGCCGGAAGCCGTTTGTCGCGATGATCCACGACTGGATCTTCCGCAAGAACGCCCCCGACTGGAAACTCCCCGAGGCCAAGCGCCCGAAGAAGAAAAAAGCCGCCGGGCTGACGCAGTGAAATTCGCCTGCGGCGAGTGAAGGGTGAAAATGCGCTTCGCGCAGTGAAATCTGCCCCTTCGGGACAGGTTATGGTATCGCTTCGCGATGATTTTAATGTTGCAATCGGAAGGTTTTCGGCAGGACACCGGCTGAAACGTTGAAAACGGACCTGGCGTTAACGTTACGAAGCGGCGTGCGGCAAAAAGAGGTTTAGGATCCAGCCCTTTTTAAAGGGCTGGCGAGCATCCAAGGAGCAGCGCTCCTTGGCAGGCGCTCACCAGACGTACTTCCGAAGCTTTTCACGGCTTTGCCGCCCGAAACGAAGGGTGCGCAGCACCCAAAAAATGCTTTAAAATAGCCGCTCCGGCGACGGGGCGGCTTTTATTTAGAAGTTAGAAGGAGTGCTTACAGTGGACAAACAGACCCTGGTCCGCGTCCAGCAGACGGTCGAGGAGATCCTGTCGGTAATCGACCGGCAGGCGAAAGCCTGCGGGGTGGACTACTACCTCTTTTACGGCAGCGCCCTGGGGGCGGTCCGCCACCACGGCTTCATCCCCTGGGACGACGACGCGGACATCGTCCTCTTCCGACCGGACTTTGAGAAGCTGCGGGCCTACTGGATGGCCCACCCGGTCGAGGGGTATTTCTGGCAGGATACCCGCACCGACCCCGGGTATAATATTAAAATCACCAAGATCCGCAAAGACAACACCGCCTTTGTTGAGCCGCAGATCAAAGGCCTTGAGATGCACCACGGGCTTTTCGTCGACATTTTCGTGCTGGACGACTATGTGC
>DVHA01000206.1 GCA_018712425.1 Candidatus Faecivivens stercoravium
TTTGCAACCCCTTTTTTTCATCCGCCGGATTTTCCCTCCCGCCAGCGCATAAACTTGCGGAAAAGCACGAAGCATTGAAGGCTAATTTCGCTGCCCTTAAGGCAGCGACCAAGGGTTCCCCTTGGATGGGATCAAGTTTCACCCCAATGGTCCAGGACCCTCGCGGGCCCTGGTCCCGCTGTTCGCCGCGGCCGCATCACCCGTTCCTACCACGTGAGACCGGCCGTGGAAGGCCGGTCTTCAGAAGGCAGCGGCTCGCTCAAACGGCGCCGCCTCACCCCAGCGACCGGTAATACTCCATCATCCTGGCGGCGTCCTCGGTCTGGGTGCCGGCCGACTCGCAGATAAACCGGGGCGTCCACCCCTTCTTGGCGATCAGCTCCATTAGCGGCTCGAACTGCGGCCCGTATTCCTCATCTTCAAAGGTCAGGTGCATCTTTTCCCCGCCGGGGACGGTGTACATGATCTTGGAAAAGTGGGAGTGGAACCGGCTCGCCCGGTCGGCCCCCAGCTTGTCCTCCAGCGTGTCGAGGATTGCCTCGTAATCGGCTTTCCCCTTGATCGTCCCGAAGGTGCGGGCATTCAGATGCCCGAAGTCGACGGTCGGCAGCATCCGTTCGTCCACCTGGCAGAGGGCCATTACCTCGTTTAAATCCCCCAGCTGGTTCACCTTCCCCATCGTCTCGGGGCAGATGATGACCTCCCCGAGCCCTTCGGCGTCGAGGGCGTCCTGCGCCTTTTTGAGGGTCTCTTTGGCCAGCTCCAAAGCCTCTTCCCGCGCCATCTTCCCGGCGCTCCCCGAGTGGACGACAATCCGGTCGGCCCCCATCAGTTTGGCGGCCCGGGCGCTCTGCAAAATATACTCGACCGAATTGTCCCGCTTCTCCGGGTCGACCGACGAGAGGGAGATGTAGTAAGGGGCATGGAGGGAGAGCTGGATATCCCGCTCCTTGCAGAGGATCCCCAGTTTGGTCACCTTTTCAGCGTTGACCCGGACCCCCCGCCCGCACTGGTATTCGAAGGCGTTTAACTGAAATTTTTCCAGGTATTCCGGAAGCTGAAGCGTATCTTTATAGCCCATCGCCTTAAAGCTGTCTGCCGTCCCGGCGGGGCCGAATCGGGTCATCATCGGTATCATTCCTTTCTAATTGGCGTTTGCCTTTTCTAACTCCATTATACCCGATTTCCGTCCCTTTGTACAGGCTTTTTTGCCCGGCGTTTTTTCCACCGGCGGAAGGCGGCCCACCCGCCGGACGCAAAGAGCCCCACCGCCGCGGCCATCACCGCGCAGAAGAGATAGTCTCCGCTCTCAAGCCCCCGCCAGAAACCCCAGCCGCAGAGCCCGAGGACAAGCCCGACCAGCCCCGCCGCCAGCAGAACCCGCACCGGCAGCGGCACCTTTTTCGACTTTGCCCCTTCCACCGCCCCTTCCAGCAGCAGCTCCAGCGCCATTTCAAACAGGTCGTCCAGCATCTTCCGTCTCCTTCCCCCGCGGCTTCTTCCCCGGGCCACGAACCGCCCCGACGGTAAACAGCGCCGCCGCCAGCGCCAGCAGCGTACACTGGATAAAATCGGGGAACTCCTTCCAGCTTACAAACATCTTCCAGGGCGGCACCCACCAGAACACCGGCTCAGCCTCCCGCCCGTCGGCGACCAGCTCATCCGCCCCTTCCGCCAGCACCGCCTCTACCTGCGGGTTGCCGCCGTCGTAAATGACCAGCAGCCGCCCCTGCTGCCAGATCCGCCGGTCAGGGTCTTCCCCCATATCTTCATTCCGGCCGGTCAGGGGGCTCGTACGGACGGCGAAATACCGCCCGGAGGGGGAAATCCGCCCCGCCGCCCTTTGCAGCGCGTCTTCATCGGGATAAAAGACCACGTCCAGCGTCCGTTCCGCTTCCGGCAGGTCTTCTAACTCATCGGCCGAGAGCACCCACCGCTCGACCCGCACCGCCTCCTCGGTGGCATACCGCTTTTCCTCCGGCACCGTCGTACCGGCGCCGCCGTAATCGTTGCGGAGGTACTGCCCCGACGGGTTCACGGCCGGTTCCGGCTCCAGCGCGACGCTCAGCCGCATCCCAAAGATCACCGCCATCACCACCGCCCCGATGACGCAAAACCACCTTACGCCGAACTCGCGGATAAAATGGCCGAAAAGGTTCGGCAGCTCAAACATTTCCATCCGGTTGGGATCCATCTCCCCACCCTCCTTTCCGCAAAAACAGGGTTTTACCGCCGTTCCGGCGGCGTCCGGGCAGCAATGATAATAAACACCGCCATCATCGCCGCCGAACCGGCGCAGATCACCAGATACCCCAGACAATCCCATCCGGCCAGCAGCCGCCCCCGGTCCTCCAGCGTCAAGCCGGTATCCGCCGGGTCGGTTTCCCTGCCGTCGGCCACCGGTTCCCCGGCGTATCCCTCCAGCAGCTGAATGACTTTTTCGTTCTCCCCCGTATAGTAGAGGAGCAGCCCGCCGTTCCGCCAGACCTTCCGGTTTTCATCCGGTTCCAGCTCCACAATCCTTCCGTTCGCCGCCCCGGTGCGGACGATGAGCCGCGCCCCCGACGGCGACAAATTAGACGCCAGCTCTTCCGCCTTTTCCCAGTTTGCCGCGTACAGCACCAGGAAACTCCGTTCCGCTTCCGGCGTATCCGACCAGCCTTCCCCGGTGAGCGTCCACCGTTCGGCCTTTGAAACCGCCGCCAGTTCCCCATACGGATTCCCGGCGGGCGTCTCGGCAGCCGTTTCATCCTGTTCCAGCAAATACCCGGCCAGCCCGTCGCTTGTGGCCGGCAGGCTGAAAGAATACGGCTCCCCCGCCATCGCCTGCGAAATCCAGGCAATCGCCCCCACCAGGCAGACAATCCCGAAAAAGACCGCCCCCGCCGCCCAAAGCATCCTCACGGTGCCCTGGCGGCTCATCTCCCGTTCCGCATGGGGCGAGCGGAACTGCTGATACCGGTTCATCATTTTACCCGCCTCCTTTCCATTTCACCGCTTTATTCCCGTCCCACCGGACTCTCTTTCCTCTCCCGCCTGGCGGCCCACACCGCCAGCAGGGTAAACAGCCCGGTCAGCACGCCAAACAGGATGCAGACCACCATCTGCTGGACCTCCCGTTCCCCGTCCGGCAGCTCAAACTGGCTGACGGCCTGCCACAGCACCGGCGGGTCGCTCTCCCGCCCGTCGGCCACCGGCTCCCCGGCGAACCCGTCAAGCAGCGCCTCCACCGCCCCGTTTCCGCCGGTATAATAAAGGAACAGCCGGTTTTCCCGCCAGACCCGCCGGTTTTCGTCCGGTTCCAGCCGGGCAACATGCAGGCTTACCGGCCGGACCCGGTAGAGCAGCCGCGCCCCCGACGGCGAGAGGTAGTCGGCAAATTCCCACGCTCCTGCCGTCCCGTCGGCATAGAGGACGAGGAAGCTTCTCTCTTCTTCCGGCATCGAATCCCATTCCCCGCCGGTCAGCGTCCACTGTTCCGTCCGTTCAATCGCCCGCATTTCCTCCCCATACGGGTTTTCCGCCGTTACGGCAGTAGATGCACACCCATTTTCTTCCAGATACCGGGCCAGCCCGCCGCTGCTCTGGGCAAAAGGGATATAATACCGGT
>DVHA01000019.1 GCA_018712425.1 Candidatus Faecivivens stercoravium
GAGTACGAGAACTTCAATGCCGCGGCGATGAAGGTGCAGGTGAAGGGCCTCGGCATCCACCCCGGCTCCTCCAAAAACAAGATGGTCAACGCCTCGCTGATCGCGATCGAGTTTGACTCGCTGCTCCCCGCTCAGCAGCGCCCCGCCTTCACCGAAGGGTATGAAGGCTTCTTCCACCTCCACAGCATGCAGGGGGAAGTGGAAGCGGCGACCCTCACCTACATTATCCGCGACCACGACGCCGCAAAGTTTGCGGCAAAAAAGGCCCTCGCCCTCGCCGCCGGGGAATACCTGAACAAAAAGTACGGCGAAGGGACCGTCACCGTCGAGATTAAAGACAGCTACCGCAATATGGCCGAGATCATCCGCCAGCATTACCACCTGATCGACAACGCCCGGGCGGCGATGCAGGCCATCGGCGTCACCCCGGTGACGATGCCGATCCGCGGCGGCACCGACGGCGCGACCCTCTCCTATATGGGCCTGCCCTGCCCCAACCTCTGCACCGGCGGGGCCAACTTCCACGGCCGGTTCGAATATATCCCGGTCCAGTCGATGGAGCTGACCTACGAGATTGCCAAGGGGATTGCCGCCCGCTATGCCGATACCCGGCGGACGGATTACCATGACCTCAAATGATCCTGCCCTGGCGGTGGCGGGAGGTCTACTGCGCCTATACGATGAAGCATAAGGAGCGGCTGTTCGAGACGCTGGAGAAGGCCGGCATCCGCTACGACTATTCGGTCACCGGCTCGACCGACCCCGGCAAGGTGCGGGAGGGCTTTTCCGGCCTTTCCTTCCACCACGCGGCCCAGCTGCGGGTTTTCGTCCGGCCGGCGGACTATGAGGAGGCCCTCTACCTTGTCCGGAAGGCCGTCCGGGAGGCGGAGGAGACGGAATAGTTCATTTGTATCCTTCCGGGAACGGACGGAAGTGGTGCCCTGCGGGGCGCCGCTGAGACTGTCGAAAAACAAATTTGGCAGATACGTAAAAATCGGCGCTGGCGTTATAGTGACGAAGAAACGTGCGAAGAATTAAAAGTTTTACTCGATTTTTTTCAAAAAATCGCGGGAGTGGAGAGGGCAGAGCCCTTTCCCAAGCGCTCACCTGCTGTACTTCCGAAGCTGTCCACAGTTTTGCCACTGATAACGAAGCGTGCGCAGCACCCAAAAAATGCTCAAAAAAGACTTTTTCGACAAACTGAGCGGTGCCCTGCGGGGCGCCGCTTTTTTCGTCAAGATTTTACCGTCCCCTTACCGTACCCCCTTGCACCGGAACGGAAAATGCAATATAATGGATTCAGCTGCCCGTCCACCGGGCTTTTTAAGGAGGGCGCACCATGCACAGCGATTTAATCCACCAGCTCCAGGCCATCATCGATTCGTCGGCCGACAACGACTCCAACCGCACCATCGCGCGGTATATGCTCCTGCACCTGATGACGCTGGACCGTCTGTCGGTCCAGACGATCGCCGGCGCCTGTTACGCCTCGATCGCGACGGTCAGCCGGTTTGTCCGTTCGCTGGGGTTTGAAAGCTTTGCCCAGCTCAAGCACGCCGCCGTCCATTACCGCCACAGCATCGACAGCTCCGCCCGGGATTACCTCAAGGAGCTTCCCTACGGCGGCGACGAACGGGGCACGGTGATGCGGTATACTGAAGACATCACCGCCGCGATGGAGGGTTTCGCCGCGTCGGTTTCGGTTGAACAGCTCGACCGGGTGGCAAGGGAAATCCACGACGCGAAGGGCGTCGCCCTCTACGGCTTTTTCCAGCCGGGGCTTCTCGCCAAGCAGCTCCAGTTCCTCTTCCTCTCGATCGGGCGGTACACCGAGAGCTACGACCTCGTCGAAGACCACGAGGAACGGGCCCGGACGATGGAGAAGGGGGACCTTGCCCTCTTCCTGTCGGTGGACGGCAATTACGTCGCCGGGCAGGGGAGCGCCGTCCTCCGGATGCTGCGGGAGCGGGGGGTGACCCTTGTCCTGATGACCCAGAACCCGTCGCCGGCCCTCCACGAGGCGTTTGACGAGGTGGTGCTGCTGGGGAAGCGGGACTCCACCCGGGCGGGGTATTATAAGCTCCAGCTGGCCACCGAGCTCCTCTTCTCGCGGTATATGTACCTCTACCGGTCGGAAGGGCCGGAGAAATGGGAAGAGTAGGATATAGGACTGGTAAATTTCCGCAAAAAATCCGCCCTGCCGGGTTTTTGTTCCGGCAGGGCGGTTGTTTTATGCCTTTTTGCGGCTGAGGAGGAAAAAGAGGAGCGCGGCGGCGGCGACGATCATTTCGGTCGCCGGGAAGGCGCACCAGACCCCGTTTAGCCCGAAGAGGGCGGAAAGCAGGAACGCCATCGGGATGATGACGATAAACCCCCTGAGCAGGGAGACGGCGCTGGCCGGGCGGGGGCGCTCGGAAGAGGTGAAGAAGATCGAGAGGATGATGTTAAACCCGGCGAAGGGGATGGCGGTGAAGTAGAGCCGGAGCCCTTCCGCCGCGATCTGCTGGAGGAGCGGGTTCCCTTCGCTGTTGAAGATGCCGGCGATCGGCGAGGCGAAGACGAAGATCACGGTATAGACGATGCCGGAAAAAGCCGCCATCAGGATGAGCGCGTACTGAAGCGTCCGGGCGGAACCTTTCCGGTCGGAGAGGCCGAAGTAGCGGCTGAGGAGCGGCTGGATGCCCTGGGCGATGCCGGTGTAGACGGAGACGACCACCAGCGAGAGGTTGGCAATGACGCCGTAGGCCGCGACGCCGGTATTCCCTTCGAGCGAGAGGATGATCGAGTTAAAGACGATCATGACGACGCCGGAGGAGACCTCGGTGACCAGCGACGGGACGCCGCTCCCCATAATCCCCGCCATCCGCCCGAGACTCGGGGCGGTGCGCACCGGCCTAAACCGGTTGCGGCGGAAGATAAAGTGGGGGGAAAGGATCAGAAGGCTGATGACCGGCGCCAGGCCGGTTGCGAAAACCGCGCCGAAAATCCCCATCCCGCAGGGGAAGATGAACACCCAGTCGAGGACGATGTTGGAAAGGCTCCCGCCGATCATCCCGGCCATCGCCAGCCCCGGCGCGCCGTCGTTGCGGACAAAGCAGAGGATGAGGTTATTGAGCATAAACGCCGGGGCAAACAGGAGGATCACCTGCAGATAGGTGCGGGTCATCTCAAAGACCGCCTCGTCCGCCCCGAGGAGGGTGGTGATGGTTTCCGACAGGAACAGCCCCGCCAGGAAAAAGAGGGACGCGAAGACGGCCACCAGCATGGCGGCGTTGGTAAACACCTTGTTGGCGGCTTCGTCCTCCCCGCGGCTCTTATGGATGGAATAATGGGTGCCGCCGCCCATCCCGATCATCAGGCCGCAGCCGTGGATGAAGCTGTAAACGGGGATCGCGAGGTTTAAAGCCGCGAGGCCGCTTGTCCCCAGCCCTTTGGAGACGAAGAAGGTGTCGGCGAGGATGTAGCAGGAGAGCCCCACCATCCCCAGCACATTTAAGGACGTGTACCTGGCAAAATCCCGAAAGTAACCTGGTTTCAAAGAATGATTCCTCCTTTTCCCCCGGACAAAAAAAGAGCGCCTGACTTCCGCATCTGCTTCGGCCTACCGATACGGATTCAAACGCTCTTTTCCCCGGCGGGAATATTTTTGTATTCGACGCGGCCGTGTCCCTCGCTCCAAACGAGTGAGAGCGTTCGTCAAGCGAACGCTCTTCGGAAAATCCCTGGACGTTTGGGAGATTGGGTGCTGGACGGCAGCGTTTTATGTATTAAAATTGGGCGCGGCCGTGTTCCTCGCCCCAAACGCATGAGAGCGCTTATCAAGCGAACGCTCTTCGGAAAATCCCTGGACGTTTGGGAGATTAGGTGCTGGACGGCAGCGTTTTATGTATTAAAATTGGGCGCGGCCGTGTCCCTCGCCCCTCACGCGTGAGAGCGCTTATCAAGCGAACGCTCTTCGAACCACTTTTGGGCGTTTGGGAGGCTGGGTGCCAGACGGCAGCGTTTTCGATGTGTTTAACGTCTGCATTATAGCACGGGGGCTGCCGTTTGTCAACCCTCCGGCAGGACGCCGCTCAGATCGAAAGGCGGGATAAAACTCTCCTCTGCCGTCCCGTCCTCCTGGGTGAAGCCGTTTTCCACCCCGAGGTCGACCGCATAATCAATGAGGGCGTCGTATTCATCGGGGGAGAGGCGGCGGTTTAAGTTGTCCCATTTAAGCCGGAAGGGAGGCGGGGTATACTGGTTCATCAGGCTGTAGTAGACCCGGTTGCCGAACCGGGAGAAGAGTTCCTTTACGGCCGCCTCCGAGTCCGCCAGCTGCCCCGGCAGCGCGAGGTGGCGGATGATTACCCCGCGCACCATCATCCCGTCTTTGTCGAAGACCGGTTCCCCCGCCTGCCGGACCATCTCTTCGATGGCGGCGAGGGCGGTTTCCCGGTAGCCGGGGGCGGAGGAGTAGTCCCGGGCGAGGGTCTCCGACATATACTTGAAGTCGGGGAGCCAGACGTCTACGAGCCCTTCCAGCATCCGCAGCACCTCCGGCCGTTCATACCCCGAGGTGTTATAGACGACCGGGAGGGCCAGCCCTTCCCGTTTCGCCGCCATGAGGGCGGCGGCAATCTGGGGGAGGTAGTGGGTCGGGGTGACGAGATTGATGTTGTGGGCGCCGCGGGCCTGCTGTTCGAGGAAGATGGCGGCGAGCCGCCCGGTGGAAATATCCGCCCCCGCCTCACCCTCCCGGATTTCCCGGTTCTGGCAGAAGGCGCACCGCAGGGTGCAGTAGGAGAAAAAGACCGTCCCGCTGCCCCGTTCCCCCGAGATACAGGGCTCCTCCCAGAAGTGGAGGGCGGCCCGGGCCACCCGGACGGTTTCCCCCGCAGCCCCGCAGAACCCCTTTTCCCCGGCGAGACGGTTGACCCCGCACATCCGGGGGCAGAGGGTGCAGCGGCGGAGCAGCGCTTCCCATTTTTCTTCCATTGTCGGCTCCTTTCCGGCCGGGGGCACAAAAAGCCCCGGTGGCGCATACATTTAGAGTGAGCCGGAGTTTTCCGGCGTGATATTCATTCTTACATTCTTTGAGATAAAGGCGGGTTTACCATGCGAACGGAACAAAAGGCCGTCCTGCTCGCCGGCGGCGACCGGCGCTCCACCGAACTGGCCCGGCTGCTGGCGGCGCGGCCGGAATTTTTGGTTTTTGCCCTGGGCCTGGGGGAGGGCCTGCCCCGGCCGGAAGAAGGGTTCCAGGCCGATATCCTGATCCTGCCGGTGCCGGCGACGTCCGACGGCGTTTACCTGAAGGCCCCGCAGGCGGGGGAAAAACTGCCCATTGAAACGGCCCTCTCCTTTGTAAAGCCCGGCGGAAAGGTTTACGGCGGGCTGACCGGCGCGGGGAAAGGGATCCCGGCCCTCTGCGCGGAGCGGGGGGCGGATTTCGCCGACTTCCTCGCCGACGGGACTTTCACCCGGCTAAACGCCGAAGCGACGGCGGAGATCATGCTGGCGCTGCTGATTCTGGACCTGCCGGTCTGCCTGCTGAAGGCGAAGGTTGTCGTTTTGGGCGGCGGCCGGATTGCGAAGGGGCTGG
>DVHA01000207.1 GCA_018712425.1 Candidatus Faecivivens stercoravium
TTTCCTTTTTCCTGTTTGGTGCAGCGTTTAAGGGTGCGATGATGGGCCCCGAAAACCGGACGGCAAACCCCATGTCCGGCCCGCTAACCCGGTTTGATTGCGGCGGGGCGAAGATTATAAGTTTAGGGTCAAGCCCTTTTTAAAGGGCTTGCGGGAGTGGAGGGGGCAGAGCCCCTTCCCTTGCAGTCAGTTTTTGTACTTCCGAAGCTGGCCACGGCTTTGCCACTGATAACGAAACGTGCGCAGCACCCAAAATATGCTTCAAAAAAGACTCCAAACTTACTTCAGGTTGATATACGAGCAGATATCTTCCTTCATCCGCAGCGCTTCTCTTCTGGCGGCGCCGGCGAAATCCTGCTCATCGCAGCCCTCCTTCTTGTAGGCGCAGATGATGCTGCGGGAGGCGTTGACGATTGCGCCCAGCCCCTGCCCGTCAAACGCGCCGGAAACCCCTTTTCCGCCGCCGCCCTGGGCGCCGTAGCCGGGGACGAGGAAGAAGGTGTGGGGGAGCTTCTGACGCAGCTCGGCCAGCTGTTCGGGGTAGGTGGCCCCGACGACCGCGCCGACCGAGGTGTAGCCGTATTCCGATTCGCCCACTTCTTTGCCCCAGTTCTCGCACATCTCGCCCATCACTTCATAGACGTTGCCGGAGGGGAAGCCCTTTTTGTTGTAGAGCTTGCGGTCCTGCAATTCGCCGGAAGAGGGGTTGCTGGTCTTGACGAGGACGAAGATCCCCTTGTCAAACTCCTTGCAGGGGGTGAGCAGCGGCTTAATCCCATCGGTGCCGAGATAGCCGTTGACCGTCAGCGCGTCCGCGCCGAAGGGGGCGACCTTCTTGCCGTACAGCTCGGTCTCGCCGAGGTAGGCGGTGGCGTAGGCTTCCATCGTCGAGCCGATGTCGTTGCGCTTGCCGTCGGCGATGACGTACATCCCTTTCTTCTGGGCGTAGGAGACGGTCTCGGCAAAGGTCTTCATCCCGTACCAGCCGTAGGCTTCATAATAGGCGGCCTGGGGCTTGACGGCGGGGACGATGTCGCAGAGGGCGTCGATCAGCCCGCAGTTGAATTCCAGCACCGCCTTCGACGCCGCTTCCAGCGGGTCGGCAATACCGGCGTACTTCTCCCGGATGAATTCCGGGACGTAGGAGAAGCTGGGGTCCAGCCCCGCGACGGTCGGGTTTTTGGTTTCGATGATGCGCTTGATTAAACGGTCAAAAGACATTTTGGGTTCCTCCTTGTGTCAATTCTTTGCGTTTTTACATTTCGTCTTCCAGATTGTATACGATTTCACCCCGGCAGAGGGTCGTCACGACCTTCCCCTGGAGCGTCATCCCTTTGAATACCGTGTTCTTGGATTTGGAGTGGAGCTTTGCGGGGTCGACCGTCCACTTCATCTCCGGGTCGGCGATGGCGATGTCGGCGGGCCCGCCCTCTTCGAGGCAGCCGCCCGGGATTCCCAGCAGGCTGGCCGGCGTCTCGCTCATCATCTCCACCAGCCGCCTCAGCGAGATGACCCCGGTCTTCACCAGGTAGGTGTAGCAGGCGGCGAAGCTGGTCTCCAGCCCGACGACCCCGTTGGGGGCCTTCAGGAAATCGGCCTTCTCTTCCGCCGCATGGGGGGCGTGGTCGGTGATGATGCAGTCGATTGTCCCGTCGGCAATGCCGCCCAGCACCGCCCGGATGTCCTTCTGTTCCCGGAGCGGCGGGTTCATCCGGTAGTCGGCGTCCCGGCTGAGAAGCTTTTCGTGGTCGAGGATGAAATAGTGGGGGGCGGTCTCACAGGTGACCTTGACCCCGCATCGCTTCGCGTGGCGGATCAGCTCGACCGAGCCTTTGGTCGAGACGTGGCAGATGTGGACGGGCACCCCGGCCGAGTCGGCGAGGCAGATCTCCCGGGCGGTGACCGCGTCTTCGCTCGCCCGGTCCATGCCGGGGACCCCCAGCGTCCGGGAGACGTCGCCCTTGTGCATGATCCCGCCGTTAATCAGGTCGAGGTCTTCGCAGTGGGAGAGGACCATCCGGCCGGCGCAGTCGGCGTGCCGCATCCCCTCCATCATCACCCGGGCGTTTTTGACCGGCCGCCCGTCGTCCGAGAAGGCGACCGCCCCGGCGGCTTTCAGCGCCGCCATATCGGTGACCGTCTCCCCTTGCATCCCCTTGGTGACGCAGGCGACAGGGTAGACCCGGGCCTTGGCGTCCTTCGCCTTGTCCAGGATATACCGGACCACTTCCGGCGTATCCACCGGCGGGGTGGTGTTGGGCATACAGGCGACCGACGTCACCCCGCCCGCCGCCGCCGCGGCGCAGCCGGTATAGATATCCTCCTTATGGGTCTGGCCGGGGTCCCGCAGGTGGACGTGCATGTCGACAAACCCCGGCAGCACCAGCTTGCCGGAAGCGTCGATCACCTCGGTCCCCTCCGGGAGGTCGGTGATGAAATCTTCGCTGATTTTTACGATTTTGTCCCCGTCGGCGAGGATGTGGTAGAGTCCGTCGATGCCGTTTTTCGGGCTGATGACCCGCCCGCCTTCGATTAGTATCATAAGCTCTGCCTCTCTATCAAAAAATTTTTATCGGTTAGTGGAGCAGCTCTTTCAGCGCCTCCTGCCCCGGCCCGTAGTCGGCGCGGGCCTCTGAAAGGAGGGCTTCGTAAAACTGCCGGGCGGCCGCCTCCCTTGAAGCGGCGATTTCCCGGGCCCGCCGGGTAAAAAAGCGGGTGTAGAGCTTCTCCAGCTTGAATTTATACTCCCGGAAGAAGGATTCTTCGGTGTCCCCAGCCCCGTCCGAGATGGTCCCGTCGGGGCGTTTTGTGTAGAGCGGTTCCCCCAGCGCCCCCTGGTAGAGGAGGGTCCGGGCGGCGCCCATCGCCCCGGTGACGTCCAGCTTGTCGGCGTCGAAGAGGATTTTCGCCTCGATCGACTCCGGCGGGTGATCCGACCGGTAGCGGTGGGTGGCGATGCAGGCGGAAACCCGCTCGGCAAACGCCGGGTCAAACCCCTCTTCCAGCAGAAACCGCCTGGCCTTTTCCGCCCCGACTACCGCGTGGTCGAGAGAGGGGTTCTCCATCTGCTCCTTCCGCCCGACGTCGTGGAGGAGGCAGGCGGCGATCAGCAGGCCGGTGTCGGCTTCCTCATACCGGGCGATGTCCATCGCGAGGTAAAGGACCCGGTAGACGTGTTCCCGGTCGTGGGCGGCGTCGTCCATGCACCGGAGCATATACCGCTCAATTAAGTCAAAGGTTTCCCGTTCCATAGGCCCCTCCGTTCAGCGGATGATGACGCAGTCCCGGCCGTCCCGTTCTTTGACAAAGACGCAGACCTCTTCCTCTCTTGAGGTGGGGACGTTTTTGCCGATGAAGTCGGCCCGGACGGGGAGTTCCCGGTGGCCGCGGTCGATTAAGACCGCCAGCATGATGCAGCGGGGCCGCCCGATCGAGAGGATGCCGTCCATCGCGGCCCGGACGCTCCGGCCGGTGCAGATGACGTCGTCCACCAGCACCACCCGTTTGCCGTCCAGCGGGAAGCCGATGCCCGGCTGCCCCGGCGGCGGGCCGTCCCGGGGGACGTCGTCCCGGTAGGGGGTGATGTCCAGCGTCCCGACGGGGATCTCCCGCTGCTCGACCGATTTGATCTTGTCGGCGATCCTTTGGGCCAGCTCGACCCCTCTCGAGACGATGCCGATGATGCAGAGGTCTTCCGCCCCCTTGCCCCGTTCGATGATCTCGTAGGAGATCCGGTTGATGGCCCGGCTCATCGCCTTTTCATCCATAATCAGCGCTTTTCCTTCCATAACCGTCTCCTTTCGCACAAAAAACCAGGCTGCCGGGGGATAACCTGACAGCCTGGTTTACCTTTACGCACCTATCCTGCGGGTATACCTGCCCCCAGGTAAGAAAGCAAACCGCCTTGTCAGCCTCACGGGACCAACTTAAAGGGATTTCGAGACGGACCTGCCGCCTCCCGCACTCGGATCTTTCAGTTTTTGTTCGCGCACTCATATTAGTATTATTGTACAGGAAACCGCCCTTTTTGTAAAGGGCCAACAGCGGATAATTTTGAGAAGTTTTTCCGCGTATTTTGTGAACACTCACCATCTTTTCCGCATAAAACCGCGCAGTTTGCCGAAAAGCGTCTTTTGGATTGCATTTTATCCCCATTCATGCTAAGATTAAGAGGTGAATCCAGCTTGTCGGAAAAGTCTTTCTAACAAAAGAAAAGACACCTTCCGATGCGCTCAAAAAATTCAATCACATTTTACCGGCGGCAGGCCGGTTTTGGGAAGGGGGCGGCCAGTATGGCAGATTTTGAGGACGGCCGGATTGCCGGCGTATCCCCCGGCGGGGTCCGGGACCCATATATCGTCAAGATTCTGATCTGTTTTTTGATGGACAGGGTGGGCCGCCCGGTCACCGAACAGCAGCTGATCGAGGTGCTGGCGAGCGCCCAGTCGGTCAATTACTTCCTCCTGACCTCGACCTTCGCGGAGCTGAAACGGCTGGGGCACCTGCGGGAGCATGGCGGCAAGTACACCCTCACCCCCCTGGGCGAGGAGACGGCGCGGAAGCTCTCGTCCGAGCTGCCGGTCGCCCTCCGGGAGCGGGTGCTGGAGACGGCCGGCTGCCTCCGGCAGAAAAGCCGCCTCCAGCGGGAGACCAGCGTTTCGGTCACCGGCGGGGAAGAGGGGTACCGGGTGGAATTTTCCTTCCACGACGGGGAGTTGGAGTTTATGCGCCTGTCCCTTTACGCGCCGGACCTTCCCCAGGCGGAGAAACTGCGGGACCAGCTGCTGCGGCAGTACCAGCAGCTGTATATCGACCTGATCAACCGCCTGACCCGCCCGCAGGAGGATGAGGGGCAGACCTGATATTTTTTCATTGCGAAACAGGGCGCTTCTCGGAAAAGGAAGGCACCTTCAGCTTGTTTAAAATGTCTTTTTGAGTATTTTTTGGGTGCTGCTGCACACCGGTCTTGCTTCGCAAGCCCTTAGAAAATTGTTTGCGGGCCGTACGGCATGGCCCGC
>DVHA01000208.1 GCA_018712425.1 Candidatus Faecivivens stercoravium
GTAACCGTCCGGCCCGCCTTCCACCACCGGCCCGCCGGCAGGCTGGAACCCGGCGTTGTCAGGGATCGACGCTTCCTCACAGTTGATCGCGATCCGCTCGGGGGTAATTGCTGTCCGTCCGGCCGCCTGCCCCACTGAAACGACAAAATCCGGCCGCAGCCGCTCCACTTCCCGCAAAACCACCTCAGGTGCCCGGCCAAACATGGTCGGGACCTGGAGTTTTACAATCTCTGCCCCGCCGGTTTCCGCCGGCAGGCGGCTTACCGCTTCCCAGGCGGGGTTGACCGTCTCGCCGCCAAAGGGGTCAAACCCCGTTACCAGTATCTTCATTACAGCCATCCTCCTTCCGCGGGCTGTCCCGCGGTTTTTCTTTTATTTTACCACAGGCCTGCCCTTGCTGGCAAGCCGTTCTCCCGTTTCCGCACGGGATCATGATCTATAAAGTTCCGATTTTGCTACCAGGGTGTCAAAAAGCGATGCTTTTATCAAAATCCGAACAGGCAAAAAGTGATAACGTCAAATCCGATTCTGATACTTGTTATTTTTTGTTCATTATGCTAGTATAAAAGCAACAAAAAGATGCAGATAATCTCATCATTTTGCATCGGAGGTTCTCTTCAGAACCCAAAAACCAAAGCAACGGTTTGCGCCCGGGAGGCGCATCGCTTTGAGGAGGTAATTTTATGAAGACACGCAAATTCCTGGCCCTGCTGCTCACCTGCATGATCGCATCCAGCGCCCTTGCCGCCTGCAACAGCGGAAACACCGGCTCGTCCTCCGGGACCGAGAGCAGCGGCGCCGCTTCTTCCGAAGCGGAAAGCAGCGGAGAAGAAAGCGGCAGCACCACCGCCGAGCTCACTTCGGATGTCGTCAACGGGGAAACGAACCAGCAGACCTACCCGCTGACCGAAGAGACGGTGACGCTGACCTACTGGTATCCCAACGCCGGCAGCATGGCGGAACTGGCGGACTTCAATGATTCCTACTTCTTTAAATGGTACGAAGAGCTGACCAACGTCCACATCGACTTCATCGTCCCGGCGGCCGGTTCGGAAGCAGAAGCATTCCAGCTGCTGTTCGCCTCCGACTCAATGCCGGACATGGTATACAGCTATCCCAACCAGACCACCTATTCCTACCGGGCCGGTCAGGACAAAGCGATTGAGGACGGGTACTTTATTGACATCGCGGAATACCTGGACTATGCGCCAAACTACCTCTCGTGGCTGGCCAACAACGACGACCTCCGCAAAGCGTCTTATTCGGACACGGGGAAACTCTACGGCATGTGGGGCGTCTGGTCGGGCATGGACTCGGAACACACCTATGCCGACTATGGCCTTGCTATCCGCCAGGACTTCCTCGACAAAGTCGGGATGGAGGTCCCGACCACCTACTCCGAATGGGAAGCGGTGCTGACCGCCTTTAAGGACGAACTGGGCATCCAGGCGCCCCTTTACACCTCCAAATTCGGCATTGATATGGGCGAAATGATGGCCGGTTACGACACCGCCCCCTACTGGTACCAGCGGGACGGCGTCATCCAGTACGGCCCGATGGACGACGGCTACCGGGATTACCTCGTGATGATGCACGACTGGTATGAAAAAGGGCTGCTCGACCCCGATTTCGCGACCCGTTCCTCCTCCGGCGTCACCGCCGACAACGACATGATCTTAAACGATAAGGTCGGCGCCCTGACCGACTACGGCACCCGTCTGGGCGATACCTATGTCTCCCGCGGCGCCACCAACACCGACTTTAACCTTGTCGGTGCGCCCCAGCCCACCAAGGACCCGGATGACCCGACCTACGTCGAGCCCGCCTACCGCGACAACACCTACACGATGATGGTCTCGGGCGTCTGCAACAGCGTCTCGGCCGAATCGGACAACATCGAGCTGGCGGTCCGCTGGCTGGACGGCTTCTATGCGGAAGAGATTGCCTTAAATGCCAACTATGGCACCGAAGAGTATGAGGGCACTGTCTGGCACAACGACGACACCACCTCTACCGGACGGATCATCGACTACGATTACCGTTACTCCAACCCCGACGGCAAGTCCTCCGGCATGATCCTGGTCGAATATTCCGCCAAGAACCCGCCGGTCCGTTACGAAGGGATGCAGGTCGAATGCTCGCCGCAGGTTAAGAAAGACGGCTACGAAATCTGGAAGCTGTATGAGCCTGTAAATGCCGTCCCGACCCGGATCACCCCCACCTCGGAAGAAGGCACCGAATTCGCCTCCCTTTACACCGATATCGAAACCTACGTCCAGGAATGCAACGTCAAGTTCATCATGGGCCAGATGAGCCTGGATGACTACGACAGCTACCGCGACACCCTGACCCAGATGGGCATCGACCGCTGCATCGAGCTGCGGCAGGCGGCCCTTGACCGCTATAACGCCCGCAGCTAACCGTATATAATCCCGCGGCGCAGGCAGCCTATCCGCTGCCTGCCCCTTTCTAAGGGAGGATTTTTATGACAAAACAGCTTTCACCGGCGGAAAAAGCCAAAGCCACCTCCGAGCGCAGGCGGCTCATCCGGCGGGACTGGAAGATGAATAAAGCGGTTTACCTGATGGCCGTACCGGTCATCGTTTACTTCTTTATCTTCAACTACATCCCGATGGGCGGCATCCTGATGGCCTTCGAGGACTACTCGATCAAGAAGGGCATCTTCGGCTCAACCTTTGTGGGCTTTGACAACTTCATCCGCTTTTTCAACTCGATCTACTGCTGGCGGGTCATCCGGAACACTTTGCTCATCAGCCTTTACGGGCTTTTATTCTCCTTCCCGTTCCCGATCATCTTCGCGCTCTGCCTCAACGAAATCCGCAACACCAAGTTTAAGAAACTTACCCAGACCATCTCCTACCTGCCCTACTTCATCTCGATCGTCGTCGTCGTCTCGATTTTGCAGGACTTCACCTCGGCGGACGGGGTGCTGACCCAGCTGGCGGCGGCGCTGGGCGACACCGGCGGGGCCCTCTGGTCGCGGCCGGAATGGTTTAGGACCCTCTATATCGGCTCCAACATCTGGCAGCACCTGGGGTACAACTCGATCATCTTCATCTCCGCCCTGGCGGCCATCGACCAGGAGCTGTATGAGGCGGCGGTCATCGACGGCGCCGGGCGCTGGAAACAGACCCTCTATATCACCCTGCCGGAACTCTCCTCGACGATCGTCGTCCTCCTCATCCTGCGGCTGGGGCAGATTATGAACGTCGGGTATGAAAAGACCATCCTGATGTACTCCCCCGCCACCTACGAGACGGCCGACGTCATCGCTTCCTACGTCTACCGGGTCGGCATCGAAGACGCCGACTACGGCTATTCGACCGCCATCAACTTTTTCAACTCTGTGGTCAACTTCCTTGTGCTCTTTGTCGCCAACGCCATCAGCCGGAAGCTGAGCGAAACCAGCCTTTGGTAAGGGAGGGGAAACGATGCTTAAACGTTCAAAAGGCGAGAAGATCTTCGCCGTTTTCAACTACACCGGCATGGTCGTCCTGTGTATCATCTTTATCCTGCCGGTCTGGCACGTCCTGATGGGTTCGATTTCCGACCCGCTGAGAATCAGCGCCTATTTCGGCATCATCCTTTATCCGCTGGGGGATGTGACCTTCGGCGGGTACAAGCTGGTTTTACAGAACAACTCGATTCTCCGCTCTTACCTCAACACCATCCTGATCGTCGTGACGGCGACCGGGCTCGGCACCCTCCTCACCATCCTCTCGGCCTATGTCATGAGCGTGCGGGGGCTTTATTGGAAAAAGCCGTTTAACTTTATCGTCACCTTTACGATGATCTTCAACGGCGGCCTGATCCCGACCTATATGGTCGTCCGCAACCTCCATATGCTGGACACCTACTGGTCGCTGATCATACCGGGGTGCTGCGTCGCATACAATATCATCATCATGCGCACCTCCTTCTCCCAGGTGCCGGCTGCCCTTTCGGAGGCGGCGACGATCGACGGGGCCGGGCATTTCCGGATCCTCTGCCAGATCATCCTGCCGGTCTCCAAATCAATCATCGCGGTCATTGTCCTCTTCTACGCGATCCAGCAGTGGAACGCCTGGTTCAACGCCTCGATCTACCTGCAAAACCGCGACCTCTACCCGCTCCAGCTGACGCTGCGGGAGATCGTCCTCAAATCGTCGGAGAACTCGATCATCGCCAATGCGGACGGTGAAACGGTCGATATCTACCGGCCGCTGATCAAATACTGCACCATCATGGTCTCGATTATCCCGATGATGATTGTCTATCCCTTCGTCCAGAAGTATTTTGTCAAAGGCGTCATGATCGGCTCGATCAAAGGCTGATCCCGCCTGGAAAGGAGGAACCATGGAAGGGATTATCCGCTTCCTGATCACCCAGGGAGATTACCTCCTGCGGATCCTCCTGGCCGCCCTCTGCGGGATGGTCATCGGGTACGAACGGGAGAGCCGGCTGAAAATGGCCGGCATCCGGACCCATACGGTTGTCGCCCTGGCGGCGGCGCTGATGGTCATCGTCTCCAAGTACGGCTTTAACGACGTGATCGTCCAGGACAGCGTCAACCTCGACCCCTCCCGGATCGCCTCCGGGGTGGTATCTGCCCTCGGGTTCCTGGGGGCCGGCATCATCTTAAACCGTAAGTCCGGCATCAGCGGCGTCACCACCGCCGCCGGCATCTGGGCGACCCTCGGCATCGGCATGACGATCGGGGCCGGGATGTGGACGCTGGGTGTCCTCAGCACGCTGGTGCTGCTGGGGTTCCAGTACTTTTTCCACAAAAACCTGCGGATGTTTAAGGATGTCAACACCGGGCACATCCTCCTCCACATCCGCAAGGACGTCGACGCCGAGGTCCGCCAGCGGCTGACTGCCGCCCTCACCTCGATGAACATCCGGATTTCGGCCACCCACCTGACCATCTACGACGACGCCACCATTGAAGCAAACCTCGACGTCATCTTCCCCAAAGGGTTTGACGCGGAGAATACCCTGACGCTGATGGCCAACTATCCGGAAATCCTTTCGATTGAAAGCTAAAACTATCGAAAAACAAGTTTGGCGGAAACGTAAGAATCGGCGCTGGCGTTAAAGTGACAAAGAAACGGGCGACGATCAAAAGTTTAGGATCAAACCCTTTTTAAAGGGTTTGCGGGAATGGAAGGGGCATGAGCCCCTTCCCAGGCGCTCACTTTCCGTACTTCCGAAGCTGTCCACAGTTTTGCCACTGATAACGAAGCGTGCGCAGCACCCAAAATATACTTAAAAAAACTTTTTCGACAAACTAAAGCGGCGCCTGCCTCATGAGCAGACGCCGCTAAACTATACCGGCTTAAAACAACCGTCCATCAGTACCCCAATCTCTCCCGTACCAGCAGGACCACCACCCGGCCGGGGATATTGTTCCGGCGGATCAGGACGTGCTCGTTGCAGATTGAGCTGCCGCCGCACCCTTCGGTAATCCCCTTATCGTCGGCGACGCAAAGGCCCTTGGAGGCGCAGTAGGTCTCGCAGGAGAGCCGCATCGTATTGGCGGGACATGCGGTCCGCTTGACCCGGCTGACCGCCGCGTCAAAGTCGGGCACCAGCTTATTCTCGCCGATGACGTAAACCACCTTCCGGGGGCCGTAGAGGGAAGCCGCCGTCCGGTTGCCGTTGCCGTCGACGTTGTAGATCATGCCGTTTTCAATGAGGGCGTTGGCCGAGAGAAGGTAGACGTCCGAAAGGAGCGCCTCCCGCATCGCCTCTACCCGTTCCTCCGGGGTGATCCCCTCCCGGTCGCGGTCAATGTAGCGGTAACGCCCTGTCTTTAAGAGGTCGATGACGCCGCACTCCGAAAGCGTCATCGAGCCGCCGTGGGCGACCGCCGCCCCTTCCGGGATAAAGGATTTGAGCCAGGGGACGACCTCTTCCCTCCGCTGGAGGATATGGGTCTCCATCCCGTTTTTCTGCAGGTTTTCGGCGGTCCGTTTGAGCCGAAGCATCGCTGTCCGTTCAAGGTTGCCGTCCATCTGTTCATCCGTCCTTTCTGTCAGATTGTCATTATACGATCCCCGTGGGAAACGGGGCGTTATCCGCCTGTCTGCCAGCCGCCGGCCGGTACCCCCACCCGTCCCCGGCAGGCAAGCCGCTGTTCATATTCCGTCCGGTCCAGTTCGTACACCCGGCAGTAAAAGAGCCCGTTTTCAGTTTTGACCGGCTCCGGCGGGCAGTTCTTGGGGTGCATCCCGCATTTTTCCATCACCCGGCCGGAGCTGGTATTGGGGAGGGCGTGCATCGCGATGACACTCGTACAGCCGACCTCCTCAAACATCAGCCGCAGCACCGCCTCCGCCGCTTCGGCGCAGATCCCCTGGCCCCACCAGGCCTTGCCAATGCAGTAGCCCAGCTCCATCGACGTTTTGGAATGGCTGAGGCGGCTCATGCCGATCGAACCGATCGGGCGGCCGTAATCTTTCGGGACAATCGCCCACTCGTAGAAATCCGCCCGCCTGTACTGGCTCTCCCAGTACTCGAGGACGTCGCGGGTCTCGCGGCTGGTCATATGGGCCCGCCAGGTGAGGTACTGGGTGACGTCGGGGTCGCAGGCCCAGTTTTCAAACATCGGGCGGGTATCGTCCAGTGAAAACCGCCGCAGAATCAGCCGCGGGGTGCTGAGCGGCACCGTCCCGCAGTGGTTCAGGCCCCCGGTCCACCGGTTTAGAAAATTTAGCATAGCCATTCGCTGCCGGTCCCCGGCAGCTTCCCCCCTCTTTTCGCTCGGCTGCTGGACAGACGGCGAAAAACGTGATAAAATCTGGTATGGAAAGGGATTCTCCCTTTTTATAGACCAGAACGGAATTACTCTACTTTATATTATAGCACATTCCCCGTCAAAAAGAAAGGTATGCGTGAAAAGTATGATTTTAGACTGCCACAACCACTCCCGGTTCAGTTTTGACTCCAAAGAGCTCGTCCCCGCCGCCTGTGAACAGGCTGAAGCGCTGGGGCTTCAGGTTTTCGCCCTGACCGACCACTGCGATATGGTCGGCGGCTTCTCCCGGGAGTTCCTCCGGTCGAACATCTCCCGTTCGGTGGGGGGAATCGCCGCCTGGCGGGAGACACACCCCGGGAACTGCCGGATGCTCTGCGGGATGGAACTGGGCGACCCGCTGGACAACCAGCCGCTGGCGGAGGAGATGCTGTCCCTCGCCCCCTTCGACGTCGTCATCGGCTCGGTCCACACCGACGGGGAGATGGACTACTACTGGGGGGATTACCGGGCGATGGGACAGGAAGCGCTGGAGGAGAGCCTCGGGCGGTATTTTGAGCGGATCCTTGAGATGGCAGAGTGGGGGCAGTTCGATGTGCTGGCCCACCTCACCTACCCGCTGCGGTACATTGTCGGGGACGCCGGGCGGGAGGTCGCACTCTCCCGGTTTGCCGGGACGATCGACCAGATTTTCCGGACCATCATCCAAAAGGGAATCGCGCTGGAGGCCAACACAAGCGGCCTCCGGCAGAAAATCGGGAAGACGCTCCCCGGCAAAGCGCTGCTGGCGCGATACTTTGCCCTCGGCGGGCGGCTGGTGACGCTGGGGTCGGACGCCCACCGGAAAGAGGACATCGGCAGCGGGATTGAAGCGGGGGAAGCGCTGCTGCGGGAGATCGGGTTTACCGAAGTCTGCTGGTTTGAAGGAAGAAAATTGAGGAAAATTCCCCTTTCCTCTTCCCTTTCGGGCGAAAATCCGGTATAATGCTGGTAGAGGCATTTTTGCGACTGATTTTGACACAAAAAGGGTGAAGATAGATGAAAAAACTGCTGATAACTGGCCTTTCGGTCCTGCTGGCGGCCGCCCTCTCCGGCTGCTCATTGGAAACGTTGGACCAGCTGACCGACGACGCCATCAACGCCATCGGCACCACCGTCTCCGACGCGATGGAAGACGTCGACGTCCGGGAAATCCTCAGCGGCGTCGGCGACAAGGTGAGCGAGATCATGGACGGCCTGCCCGACACAACCAGCAGCCTTCGGGAGGCGGTCTCCCAGTCCTCCACCGATTCCAGTACCGATGTGACCGAAGGGGAAAGCTACCTCTCGCGGGAGGATGTGACAGCTTATCTCCACGCCTATGGGGAACTGCCGCCCAACTACCTGACGGAATCCGAAGCGGAGGCCCTCGGGTGGGATGGGTCGGGCGACCTCTGGGCCATCCAGGAAGGGGCTGCGATCGGCGGCGACAGCTACGATAACCTCGCCGGGCTGGTGCCGGAGGCCGACGGGCGGACCTGGAGCCAGTGTGACGTCAACTACGAAGGCGGTACGAGGAGGAACGAGCGGCTGGTCTACTCCAACGACGGCCTCATCTATTACAGCCCCGACAAATTTACGACTTTTGAAGAGGTATATGGCGAATAGCTTTCGTACGCGCAGAGAAAAGACAGCCCCCGGATACAAAATCCGGGGGCTGAGACTGTCGAAAACAAGTTTTGCGATAACGTAAAAATCGGCGCTGGCGTTAAAATGACAAAGAAACGTGCGAAGAATGAAAAGTTTTACTCGATTTTTTTCAAAAAATCGCGGGAATGGAAGGGGCAGAGCCCCTTCCCAGGCGCTCACTTTCCGTACTTCCGAAGCTGACCACAGCTTTGCCACTGATAACGAAGCGTGCGCAGCACCCAAAAAATACTCAAAAAGACTTTTTCGACAAACTGAGCCCCCGGATACAAAATCCGGGGGTTGTTTTGCGTATCGGGATTATTCGCCGTCGGGCTCGTCTTTAAAGAGGTTCTTCCCGTGGCAGTTTTTAAACTTACGGCCGCTGCCGCAGGGGCAGGGATCGTTCCGGCCAACCTTCTGGACCCGGACCGGCTGTTTCTTCGGCGCTTCGCCGTTTTCACCGGCGCGGCCGGCCACCGTCTCCCGCATCAGGCTCTCGGGGGTACGGGACTGCATCTTCGGGAGCATCGGGGTGACCTCGACACCGCCCTCTTTGGCCTTACTGGCCTCGGTGCCGTCGGAGTCCTCCGCCGCCGCGACGTTGTCATTGGGGTCGAGCTGGACCGCCTGGGACTTGGGCGCAAACCGGACCTGCATCGTCAGGAGCATCCGGACGGTGTCCTCGCGAATCGAGGCGACCATCGCGTCGAACATCTCAAAGCCCTCGATCCGGTACTCGACGACCGGGTTATGCTGGGCATAGGAGCGCAGGTAGATACCCTGGCGGAGCTCTTCCATATTGTCGATGTGGTCCATCCACTTCTGGTCGACGTTCTGTAAGAGGATCCGGCGTTCCATCGTCCGCATGAACTCCTTGCCGTAGGCGACGTCCTTCGCTTCATATTTTGCGATGGCCTTGTCTTCGAGCAGCTTGACGATGTCCTTCTTCTCGACCTGGGCCAGCTCGTTGACGTCGTCATACTGCAAATCCCCTTCCTCGGTGATGATGCCGAGGTAGTGGTCGCAGAGGCCCTTCATGTTCCAGTTATCGTGGATTTCGGTATCGGGCAGGTATTCGTCGACGGTCGACTGGATATTCTCGTGGATCATGCCGAGGATATACTCGTGGCAGTCCTCGCCGTCGAGGACCTTGCGCCGCTGGTCATAGATCAGCTCGCGCTGTTTGTTGAGGACGTCGTCGAACTGGAGGACGTTGCGGCGGATCGAGAAGTTGCGGCCTTCGACCTTCTTCTGGGCCGACTCGATCGAGTTGGTCAGCGCCCGCATCTTGATCGGCTGGGTATCCTCGATCTTCATTGCTTCCATCATATGCTGGATCCGTTCGCCGCCGAAGAGGCGCATGATCTCGTCCTCCATCGACAGGAAGAAGCAGCTCTCGCCGGGGTCGCCCTGACGGCCGGCACGGCCGCGGAGCTGGTTGTCAATCCGTCTGGACTCATGCCGCTCGGTGCCGAGGATATAGAGGCCGCCGGCTTTGCGGACTTCCTCCGCCTCGGGGGCGATCTGGGCCTTGAACTTGCTCTCCAGCTCAGAGAAAGTCTTCCGGGCGTCAAGGATTTCGGGGTCGTCGGTCTCGCCGAAGCCGGTCGCCTCGTTGATTAACCGCTCGTCGTAGCCTTTTTTGCGCATCTCGGTCTTCGCGAGGTACTCGGCGTTGCCGCCCAGCATGATGTCGGTGCCGCGGCCCGCCATGTTGGTGGCGATGGTGACCGCGTCCTTCTTGCCGGCCTGGGCGATGATCTCCGCTTCCTTCTCGTGGTATTTGGCGTTTAAGACCTCGTGCTTGATGCCGCGGGCCTTCAGCATCTTAGAAAGCATCTCCGACTTGTCGATCGTGATGGTGCCGACCAGGACCGGCTGGTGCTTCTCGTGGCAGGCAAGGATCTGGTCGATGACGGCGAGGTATTTGCCGTGCTCGTTTTTAAAGACAACGTCGTCGTGGTCGATGCGGATAACCGGCTTGTTGGTCGGGACTTCCACGACGTCGAGGTGGTAGATTTCCTTAAACTCGTCCGCCTCGGTGATGCCGGTGCCGGTCATGCCGGAAAGCTTTTTATAGCTGCGGAAGAGGTTCTGGAAGGTGATGGTGGCCAGCGTCTTGGACTCTTTCATGACCTGGACGCCCTCTTTGGCCTCAATGGCCTGGTGGAGGCCGTCGTTGTACCGCCGGCCCTGCATCAGGCGGCCGGTGAACTCGTCGACGATGACGACCTGGCCGTCGTTGACGACATAGTCGACGTCCCGCTGCATACAGCCGTGGGCCTTAATCGCCTGGTTGATGTGGTGGAGGAGGGTCAGGTTTTCGGGGTCCATCAGGTTGTCAACGCCGAAAGCCTTTTCCGCTTTGGCGACGCCCTGGGGGGTCAGGGTCGCGGTCTTCGCCTTTTCGTCGACGATATAATCCCCTTCGATGTTGTCGTTTTCTTCCTTGACGTCCAGCTCAACGACATAGGTCGCCTGGAGGCCGCGGACAAACCGGTCGGCCATCGTGTACATCTCGGTCGACTTTTCGCCCTGGCCGGAGATGATCAGAGGGGTTCTCGCCTCGTCGATCAGGATCGAGTCGACCTCGTCGACGATCGCGAAATTAAAGGGCCGCTGGACCATCTGCCGCTTATCGGTGACCATGTTGTCCCGCAGGAAGTCAAAGCCGATCTCGTTGTTGGTGCCGTAGGTGATGTCGCAGGCGTAAGCCTCCCGGCGCTCGGCGGGGGTCTTGTCGTGGACAATCAGGCCGACCGACAGCCCGAGGAACCGGTAGACCTTGCCCATCCACTCGGAGTCGCGCTTGGCGAGGTAGTCGTTGACGGTGACGATGTGGACGCCCTTCCCTTCCAGCGCGTTTAAGTAGGCCGGGAGGGTCGAGACGAGGGTTTTGCCTTCACCGGTGCGCATCTCGGCGATACGGCCCTGGTGGAGGATGATGCCGCCGATGATCTGGACCGGGAAATGGCGCATGTTGAGGACTCTGGCCGCCGCCTCCCGGCAGACCGCAAAGGCGTCGGGGAGGATGGTGTCCAGCGTCTCGCCGTCGACCAGCCGCCCGCGGAGGTAATCGGTCTGGGAGCGGAGCTCGGCGTCGCTCATCGCCTTATACTTGTCCTCCAGCTCGAGGACTTTATTTTTGATCGGTTCAATCCGGCGCAGCTCACGTTTGGAGTAGGAACCGAATATCGAAGAAATGATGCCCAAGAAAGTACCTTCCTTTCGGCATCCTGACCAGTAAACCGGCCGGGAAGCCCATGGTTATTTGCGCAGCGGGCCCGCCGCCGCATATACAGCTTACATTATACCGTTTTTCCTCCGGAAAAGCAAGGATTATTTTATGAACAACCGGCCGGATTCCCGCTTTTTTCGGGCCCGGCGCGGTGCCCCGCCCATTTCCCTCCCCCGGCCCGGAAGCCGGTAAAGGTGACGCTGGCGACTGCTGTACCCAGCTCGTCGGTTACGTCGACGGTGAAAAAGCAGACCCGTTTCCCATCCTTGATAAGCCGGCTTTCGGCGAAGAGGGTTTCCCCCTTCGGGGAGGTGAGGTAGCGGATCCCGCTTTCCAGCGTCACCGCGTGGGGCTGGCGGAAGTTGGCCGCCACCGCGAAGGTGAAGTCGGCCAGCGTAAAAATTGCCCCGCCCATCGTCTGCCCGGCGGCGTTTAAATGGCGGGAGGTGAGCTGAAGGCTGCATTTTGCGTACCGGTCGCCCACCTCTTCAATCCGGACGCCGGTACCCATCGCAAACCGGTCGCCCGCGAACTCCTCCCGGGCTTCCGCCAGGATATCTTCCATCCGACTCCGCTCCTTTCGGCGCCAAAGCCCGCCTCCCGGAAAAGAGGTGGGCTTTGGAAAGTTCCATAATAAGTTCTAAGCACATTTTGAGTGTTGCGCACCCTTCGTTTCGGGTGCGGCAACCGTGGACAGCTTCGGAAATACGGAAAGCAACTGCCTGCCAAGGAGCTCTGCTCCTTGGATTCTCGCCAGCCCTTTAAAAAGGGCTGGATCCTAAACTTTTTATGCCGCACGTTTCCCTGTAACACGCACGTCAGCGCCGGTTATGACGCTTTTTTAGCGATTCCCGGCGGGGATCTTCCCGATGTCGTGCCGGTAATGGGCGTCCTTGAAGGTGATGGTTTCGACTGCCGCGTAAGACTTCCGGAGGGCCTCGTCCAGCGTCGCGCCGGTGGCGGTGACGCCGAGCACCCGCCCGCCGTGGGTATAGAAGGTGCCGTCCTTCAGCTCGGTCCCGGCGTGGTAGACGGTGACCCCTTCCGCCTGGCCCTTTTCATCCAGCCCGGAGATCGGGTAGCCGCTCTGGTATTTAACGGGGTAGCCGCCGGAGGCGATGACGACGCAGGCCGCCGCCCCGTCGGAGAATTCGACCGGCACTTCCGAGAGCCGTCCGTCGTGGACCGCCTCCATGATGGTGAGGAGGTCGGACTTCAGAAGCGGCAGGACCACCTGGGTCTCGGGGTCGCCGAAGCGGCAGTTGTATTCGATGACCTTCGGGCCGTCTTTCGTAATCATCAGGCCGAAATAGAGGCAGCCCTTGAAGGTGCGGCCCTCTTTGTTCATCGCGTCGATGGTCGGGAGGAAGATCTTCTCCATGCATTCCTTTGCGACTTCGGGGGTGTAGTAGGGGTTCGGGGCGATGGTGCCCATCCCGCCGGTGTTGAGGCCCTCATCCCCGTCGAGGGCGCGCTTGTGGTCCTTGCTGGAGACCATCGGGACGACCGTCTTGCCGTCGGTAAAGGAAAGGACCGAGACTTCCGGACCGGTCAGGTACTCTTCCACGACAATCCGCTTGCCGGAGTCGCCGAACTTCCCTTCCGCCATCATCGAATGGATGGCCTCGACCGCCTCTTCTTCATTCTGGGCGATGATGACCCCTTTGCCGAGGGCAAGGCCGTCGGCCTTGATGACGGTGGGGTACTGGTTCTGGGCGCGGACATAGTCTTCAGCCGCCTGCTCGTCGGTGAAGGTCTCATACCGGGCGGTCGGGATGCCGTACTTCTTCATCAGGTTTTTGGAGAAGACCTTGCTCGCCTCGATGACCGCCGCTTTCGCGCTGGGGCCAAAGGCGGGGATACCGGCTTCTTCAAAGGCGTCTGCCATGCCGGCGGCCAGCGGGTCGTCAGGGGCGACGACGGCGAAGTCGATCCCCTTTTCCTTCGCGAGGGCGACCATCCCCTCTTTGTCCATGACGTTCACCGGGGCGGTGTGGGCGACGGCCGAGATACCGCCGTTGCCGGGGGCGCACCAGAGTTCCTCCACCCGGGGGGACTCGAGGAGTTTTAAGACGATGGCGTGCTCCCGCCCGCCGGAACCGATTACCAATACTTTCATATACCTTTCTGCCTTTCTATCAAAAGAAACGTCTTGACCAAAATCCCGTCTCCGAGCGTCCAACCCGCCTTCCGAAGACCGGCCTTCCACGGCCGGTCTCACGCGTGAGGGACGGGCAACTTACGCCGCGTCGAGCTGCGGGTCCAGGGCCCGCGAGGGTCCTGGCGGATTCCAAAGGCAGAGCCTTTGGTCCATCAAAGTGAAACTTTGTCGCTGCCTTAAGGGCAGCGAAACCAATATCACTTGTCAAAAATTAGTGATGGAACAGCCGCATACCGGTGAAGGCCATCGCGATGCCATAGCGGTTGCAGGTCTCGATGACGTTGTCGTCGCGAATCGAACCGCCGGGCTGGGCGATATACTGGACACCCGACTTATGGGCCCGCTCGATGTTGTCGCCGAACGGGAAGAAGGCGTCGGAGCCGAGGGAAACGCCGGTCATCGTATCCAGCCAGGCCCGTTTTTCCTCCCGGGTGAGGGGTTCCGGCTTCACCTCGAAGAAGTTCTCCCAGACGCCGTCGGCCAGCACATCCATATAGTCGTCGGAGATATAGACATCGATCGTGTTGTCCCGGTCGGCGCGGCGGATGCCCTTCTTAAACGGGAGGTCGAGGACCTTCGGGTTCTGGCGGAGGTACCAGTTGTCGGCCTTGTTGCCGGCGAGGCGGGTGCAGTGGACGCGGGACTGCTGCCCGGCGCCGACGCCGATTGCCTGGCCGTCCTTGACGTAGCAGACCGAATTGGACTGGGTGTATTTGAGGGTGATGAGGGCGACGATCAGGTCCCGCTTGGCCTCGTCGGGGAGGTCCTTATTGTCGGTAACGACATTAGTGAGAAGGTCCTTATCGATCTTAAACTCGTTGCGGCCCTGCTCGAAGGTGACGCCGTACACCTGCTTGCGCTCGATGGGGTCGGGGCGGTAGCTGGGGTCGATCTGGACGATATTATAATTTCCTTTTTTCTTGGATTTTAGGATTTCCAGCGCCTCGTCGGTATAGCCGGGGGCAATGATGCCGTCGGAGACCTCCCGGTGGATAATCCGGGCGCAGGAAGCGTCGCAGACGTCCGACAGGGCGATCCAGTCGCCGTAGGAGGACATCCGGTCGGCGCCGCGGGCGCGGGCATAGGCAGTGGCAATCGGCGACAGCTCGCCCATATCGTCGACGAAGTAGATCTTCTTGAGCGTCTCGCTCATCGGGATGCCGAGCGCGGCGCCCGCCGGGGAGACGTGCTTAAAGGAAGCGGCGGCGGGGAGGCCGGTGTTCTCCTTCAGCTCCTTGACCAGCTGCCAGGAGTTCAGCGCGTCCAGGAAGTTGATATACCCCGGCTTGCCGTTTAAGACGGTGACCGGCAGGTCGCTGCCGTCCGCCATGTAGATGCGGGAGGGCTTCTGGTTGGGGTTACATCCGTATTTCAGTGCGAGTTCGTTCATATCCGGTTTCCTTTCTTTA
>DVHA01000209.1 GCA_018712425.1 Candidatus Faecivivens stercoravium
AACCAGGCAGGCGCCGCTTTTCCGTATTGTTACCAGTTTTTCCCTCTCAGTTTTGCCAGCTTGTCCAGCGATTCATTGGCGATCAGCTCCTGGGGGAACCCGATTTCCTCCAGCATTGCGAACACCCGAGGGAACCGCCCGACCATCCAGGCGCTGTGGGCGTCGCTCGAGACGGCGACCGGGCACCCTTCTTCCGCGCAGCAGACGGCCAGTTCCCGGCAGTGGGGGACGGCGTCCGGCGTGTCGAAGGTGTGTTCGTTCAGTTCCAGGCACTTGCGGTTGTCCCGGGCCGCCCGGACGACTGCCCGCTGGTCGAAGGCGATGCCCGGCCGGCAGGGATGGCCGAGGATGTCGACAAAGGGGTTTTCAAGGGCGGCGATATACATGCCGGTGTTTTCCGCCTCGCTCCCGTCCTGACAGCCGGGGAAGAAGTGGAGGGAAGCGATGACGATCTCCCGGGTGCGGAGCAGCCGTTCCCCGATGGTCATCCCGCCTGGCCTGAACGGGTCTTTTTCCCGCCAGAAGGCCAGTTCCCCATGAAAGTCCATGATGTCGATCTCAATCCCCTGGAGCACCCGGACGCCGTAAACATTAGGGGGAAGCGCTTCGTTATTTAAAAGCGGGCCAAAGTCAAGGTTGCCGTCGGCTTTCCGGGGGGTCATAATGCCGAAATGGTCGGTCATGCCGATGCCGTCAAGCCCCAGACGGGCGGCCTCGGCGGCATTTTCCCCGATGGTGGAAAACGCGTGGCCGGAGTAGAGGGTGTGGGTGTGGGGGTCAACTTTTACCTGGTACATATTGATCTGCCTTTCTGCTGGAGTGGATGAGATAATCCCAGTATACCATAAGCTGGGTAAAAAAAGGACGGTTTGCTGAATTTTTACGCGTTATTTACAAAAATGCCCATAACGGCTTGCAAATTGCGCTTTTATCCCGTATAATGGTAATATATGACAAATTTATTTCTGAATTTCTGGATTTAAAGCAAATATTGTACAGCTTGTCGAAAAACTTGTTTTATACAATGCCGGTATAGGCCGGCGGAAGAAGGTGGGAAGATGAACCGCATCCATGCCCAAGAGGCGAGAAAAAGCGAGGCAGCCAAACCCCGTGGGGGGTTATTCGCCAAACTGTGCCAGATCTGGGCCTCGATCCCCCGGAGCTGGCTGGTATCTTACCTGGCGGTCCTGCTGCTGCCGCTGCTGGTCAGTCAGTCCTTTTATATTTTTGCCCGGGAGCTGGCGCTGCAAAACGCCGTCAGCGCCAGCTCGATCGCCCTGGAGCAGACCAGCGCCTCCATCAACCGGATTTTTCAGGATATCCGGGGGCTGGGGCAGGAACTGCTGACCCGGCAGGAGGTCGCTTCCCTCCAGTACGCGGCCGAGATCAGCGATACCAAAAAGCTGAAACTGGCAGAGCTGCGGCGGGAGCTTTCCCTGAAGCTCAACTTCAGCGGTTCTGTTTCCCGGGTGGCCCTCTACTTCCCCCGCAGCGGGGCCGGCATCTCTTCCGAAGGCTATTTTGACACCGCCGAGCGGCTGGAGACCGAACTGTCGCAGGAATGGGGCCTTTCCCTCACGGAGATCGTGTCGACGGCGGCCCGGCCGGGGGATTTCCACCTGATCGTCAAAGGGGAGGGGGAAAACAGCCCGGCGGCGCAGCTTTACGCCGTTATGCAGACCCGGACCGGCAATACGCTGGACACCCTCCTCCTTTTCGAACTGAATGCCGACCAGTTTAAAGGGCTTCTCGCCTCGGGCGGGGAGGAAAACGAACCGGTCATCTGGCTGTCGACGGAGGAAGGGCTGCTGCTCTACCCCGACGGGCTGGAAGGGATGGACGAATTGATTGAAACCTGCCGCCCGTATCTCGATGCCGGGACCGAATCGGACGCGATTTCCCAGCAGTCGCTGGTCCTCTGCCAGGCGGAAACCGGCTTCGGCTGGCAGATCTACTCCGCCACCTCCACCGCCGCCTGGGCAGGGCAGCTGGGGGCCATCCGGAACGCCTATTTCGGATACCTGGCCGTCTGCCTGCTGCTGGGCGGGGCGGCGTCCCTCGTCCTGACCCAGAAAAACTTCTCCCCGGTCCGGCGGCTGGCCGAACGGCTGCAAAAGGGGAGCGGCAGCACCGAACAGGGGTTTGACGCGCTGGAAAAGAGCCTCAACCAGCTGCTCCAGCGGGAACAGGACTACGAGCGGGAACTGCGGCTGCGCAAGCAGTCGATGCTGCCGGCGGCGGTCGCCGGGCTGATGAAAGGGACGGTGGCCGGACGGCAGGGGTACCTCGACGCCTGCCGGGAATACGGGCTCGCCTTTTCCGGCAGCCGGTTCGGGGCCATCGGCATCTGGATTGCCGATTACAGCGACCTCTTTTTCGACGGCAAGGCGGGGGATGATGAAAAAGCCCTCGACCTCAGCCAGTATGTCGTCACCCAGGTGACCGAGGAACTGGTACGGGAAGCCTGTCCCGCCTACATCTGTTTGATCGACGGGCGGCTGTACGCCCTCCTGTCGGCGCCGGACGGGGAGGAGGAGGCTGTTTTTGCCGACCGGCTGGCCGCCATCTGCGGCCGGGCGGAAAACTATATCCGCACCCGGCTGGGCATCCGGCTCCATTATTACATCACCGCCCTCTACGGCCCCGAAGCTTTGCCGGACGAGCCTTCCGCTATCCGGGCGGCGTACGATGAGGCGGCCTGGGGGGTGGAACAGCTGGAAGGCTTTAAGGCCGAGGAACCGGTTGCCTTCAAGCGGACCCTCTGCTGGGAACAGCTGCCGCTTTCCGAGGCGGCTCCCGCCGATTTCAGCGCCCAGACCCTCGCCCGCCGCCAGTTTATCGCCGCCACCGAAGCGGGGGACTTTGATGAGGCCGACCGGCTCTACCGGACTCTCCGCCAGCAGGGGTTGTTCCAACTGGACCGCTCCTTCTCGGTCGTCCGGGCCCAGACGCTGATCCTTTTTGACCTTTTGGTCACCAGCCTGTTAAATACCCACCAGATGAATGCCTGCGGCAGCCTTCTGGGCGACCTGTCCGCCCGGATGTCGGCGGCGCGGGATATCCAGACGCTGGATGCCCTGGCCAGGGAATCCGAGGAGACGGTTTACCGCCTCTGCCACACCAAAGAGGGCCCGGAGGATGAATCCTACGGCGAAAAGGTGAACCAGTATATTGGGCAGCATTTCTCCGACCCGGAACTGACCGTCACCCAGATCGCCGACCATTTCGGCGTCAGCTCTTCCTATCTGCTGCGGGTCTATAAGAAAGACTGCGGCGGCAGCGGCATCTCCGACAGCATTCACCGCCGCCGGGTCGACGAGGCCAAAATCCTGCTGCGGACGACCGGCGACACCATTTCGGACATCGCCGTCCGGGTGGGATATGGGAACTCTTTGGCGCTGATCCGGGCGTTTAAACGGCTGGAGGCGATGACTCCGACCGCCTACCGGAAGGCGGAGAAAACCGAATAAGCTGAGCAAGGCTCTCTAAAAAATGGCGCCCGGGATAAACCGGGCGTCTCAGCTTGTCGAAAAAGTCTTTTTGAGTATTTTTTGGGTGCTGCGCACGCTTCGTTATCAGTGGCAAAACTGTGG
>DVHA01000210.1 GCA_018712425.1 Candidatus Faecivivens stercoravium
CAGGGGACTGAAAATCCCCGTGTCGTTGGTTCGATTCCGACCGGAGGCACCATATGCGGATTTAGCTCATCTGGTAGAGCGCCACCTTGCCAAGGTGGAGGTAGCGAGTTCGAGCCTCGTAATCCGCTCCAACCCGGCGTCATAGCCAAGTGGTAAGGCAAGGGACTGCAACTCCCTGACTCCCCAGTTCAAATCTGGGTGACGCCTCCAGAATGACTCGCTTCCTCTGCGGGTCATTTTCTTTTTCCTCTGAAACACAGGGAAAACTTTTCGCACTTCGAGAAGTTTTCCCTGTGTTTTTTTGTTTTATCTATCTTTTATGTTGGTATCGGTGCCCTTAAGGCACCTCCTTAAGGCTCTGCCTGTTTAGAATCCGTCAAGTTTCACTTGGATGGACCAGAGACTCTGTCTCTGGACTCTGCCAGGAGGCAAAGCCCCCTGGACCCATTGTCCGCCGCGGCCGTGTCACCCGCTCTTCACGCGTGAGACTGCTCGTCAAGCTCGCAGTCTTCGACAGGTACATTGGACGCTTGGAAAGTTTATCTGTTCAAAACGGCTGTTTTTATCATCCCACCCGAAAGGAGTATTCTTATGATCGAAGTCCAGCATCTCTCCAAAACCTTCTATGTCCGCCGCCGGGAGTCCGGCCTCAAAAACGCGGCGGCCGCCCTCTTTAAAAAGCGGGAACCGGTCCCCGCCCTTCAGGACATCAGCTTCTCGGTGGCCGACGGCGAAATGGTCGGCTATATCGGCCCCAACGGCGCCGGCAAATCCACCACCATCAAGGTGATGACCGGCGTCCTGACCCCCGATAACGGCATCTGCCGGATCGACGGCCGCACCCCCTGGAAGGAGCGGAAAGCCCATGTCGCCCGGATCGGCGTCGTCTTCGGCCAGCGCAGCCAGCTCTGGTGGGACCTGCCGGTAAACGATTCCTTCGACCTCATCCGGGACATCTACCGGGTGCCGGAGGACCGCTACCGTAAAAACGTCCGGGAGCTGTCGGAAATGCTCTCACTGGGGGAAATCCTCAGAACCCCCGCCCGCCAGCTCTCCCTCGGCCAGCGGATGCGCTGTGAAATTGCCGCCTCCCTCCTCCACGACCCGAAGGTGCTCTTTCTGGACGAGCCGACCATCGGGCTGGACGCCGCCTCCAAACTGGCGGTGCGGGAGTTCATCCGCAGCTTAAACCGCACCCGCGGGACGACCATCCTCCTCACCACCCACGACATGCAGGACATTGAGGCGCTGACCCGGCGGATAATCCTGATCGGGAAGGGGCGGATCCTGCTGGACGGGCCGCTGGAGGATTTAAAGGAAACCCTTTCCCCTGTCCGGACGGTCATCGCCTCCGGGCGGGAGAAGGCGGGGGCCCTTTCCCTGCCGGAAGGGGTGAGCCTCTTAAGCCGCCAGGGGGAAGGGAACGTACGGCTGACCCTGTCGGCCGACACCCGCCTCTCGCCGGTGCCGGCGCTCATCGAGTCCCTCTCCCGGCAGATGGAGCTTTCCGACCTGTCGGTGGAGCAGGCGTCGATGGACGAAGTGGTCCTCTCACTATACAAACAGTATAAAATATAAGGAGGGTTACAAAATGGAAAAATCTGCTTTCCGCCAGTATACCACCCTCTTCCGGGTGCGTTTCTTAGCGGGGCTGCAATACCGGGCGGCGGCGCTGGCGGGGATTGCGACCCAGTTTGCCTGGGGCGGGCTGATGGTGCTCCTCTACCGGGCCTTTTACGAAGCCGACCCCGCTGCCTTCCCGATGCCGCTCCAGGCGACATGCAGCTACATCTGGATGCAGCAGGCCTTTCTCGCGGTCTTTATGACCTGGGGGATGGACGCCTCCCCGATTGCCCTCATCCGCAGCGGCGATGTCTCCTACGAGCTCTGCCGGCCGGTCGACCTTTACTGGACCTGGTTTACGAAGGAATGCGCCTACCGGCTCTCCAAAGCGGCGCTGCGGTGTATGCCGATCCTGCTCATTGCGGCATTTCTGCCGGCTCCCTACGGCCTGCGGATCCCGGGGCTCCCCCAGCTGGGGCTGTTCCTCTTATCGGGCTTCCTGGCTCTTTTAAACATCGCCGCCCTGGGGCTTTTAATCGATATCTCGACCTTTTTCACCCTCGACGCCACCGGCGTCCGGTCGCTTCTAACGGCGGCGGCCGACTTCCTGTCGGGCGGGCTGGTGCCGCTGGCCTTCCTGCCGGCGGGGTTTCAAAAAGTCCTGGTTCTGCTGCCTTTCGCCGGGATGGAGAACACACCGTTACAGCTTTTCAACGGCGAAATCACCGGGGCCGATGCGGCGGGGGCACTGCTGTTGCAGCTTTTCTGGGCTGTCCTGATGATTGCGGGCGGCCGGATCTGGATGGAAAAGGCCCTCGGGCGGGTGATCGCCCAGGGCGGATAAGGAGGGTTTATATGAACGGCGTAAAACTTTATTTCCACTACCTTTCCCTCCACCTGCGGGAGCGGATGGAGTACAAAAAATCCCTGCTGCTCCAGCTTTTCGGGCAGTTCCTGGTGAGCTTTTCCCTTTTCCTGTCGATCTACTTCCTCTTCCGGCGGTTTCACTCGGTCGCCGGGTTCAGCTTTTCCCAGGTGCTGCTCTCCTTCAGCGTCGTGATGATGGCTTTTTCGCTCTCGGAAGTCTTTTTCAGGGGGTTCGACCTCTTCCCGCAGATGCTGGGGAACGGCGAGTTCGACCGGATCCTGGTCCGGCCCCGGAACACCGTCTTCCTGGTCATCTGCTCCAAATTCCAGCTCGACCGCCTCAGCCGGGTGCTGCAGGGGGTCATCACCCTGGTCTACGCAATCCCCCGCTGCGGGGTCGACTGGACGCCGGAGAAGGCGGGAGTACTGGCGCTGATGATCCTCTGCGGGACGGTCGTTTTCGGCTGCCTGTTTGTCTGCGGGGCGGCGGTCGCCTTCTTTACAATCGAAGGCTTGGAGTTTATCAACATCTTTACCGACGGCGCCCGGGAGTTCGGCGCCTACCCGATGGCCGTCTACGGCAAAGCAATCCTCCTCTTTACGACCTTTGTCATCCCGATCGCCTGTTTCCAGTACTGGCCGATGCTCTGGCTGATGGGGCGGTCGGAAAACCTCCTGTATGCCCTCTGCCCGCTCTTATCCCTCCTGTTTATCCTGCCGAGCTTCCTCTTGTGGAAGCTGGGGATGCGGAAATACCAGTCGACCGGGTCATGAAAGAGGCAGAGGGAAAAGGTTACAAATTGTAATATTCGACCAAAAAGATGGCCGGAAGTTTATCCCTTTACCCATTCCTTTTTGTCCTGGTCGGTGCTATAATTATTTGTTGTAGCACGTTGGGAGGTTGAAAAATGTGTTAATTGCGCAGATATTGGCAGTCATTCTCTTTGTCGTGATGTTTGTTCTGATTGTCCTGGACAAGATCGAGCGGCATATCGTGACGCTGGGGTGCGGGCTGCTGACCCTGATTCTGGTGTTCGGCCTGGCGATGCGGAGCGGCAGCGCCATCCTTGAGACGCTGAATGTGGGCAGTATCTTTACCCCCGGCTTCTGGTATTCGGCCGGGGAGGCGGAATCCTCGTCCGGCATCAACTGGTCGACAATCATCTTCATCGCCGGCATGATGGTCATGGTCGAGGGGATGGCCCGGGCAGGCTTTTTCCAGTGGCTCTGCATGAACCTGGCCAAACTGGTCCATTATAAGCCGGTTCCGCTCTTTATCACCTTTATGCTCATCTCTGCCGTCCTGTCGATGTTTATCGACAGTATCACCGTTATCCTCTTCCTGGCGGCGGTGACGGTCGAACTGGGCAGGCTCTTAAAGATCGACCCCATCCCGATGATCCTTTCGGAGATCTTCTGCGCCAACCTCGGCGGTTCGGCCACGATGTGCGGCGACCCGCCCAACATCATCATCGGCACTTCGCTGGGCTATTCCTTCGGGGACTTCCTCAGCAACACCGGCGTGATGGCGGGCATCAGCCTGGTGCTGGTTGTCTTTTATTTCTACTTTGTCTTCCGCAAGGAACTGGCGCAGGAAAGCGCCGGCGGCTTTGTGCCGGAGAACCTGCCGGAGCCCTCGAGTGTTATCCGGAACAAAAAGGATTTTGCCATCAGCTGTGTCATCTTCGCCTGTGCGGTGGTCCTGCTGGTCACCCACGCCCAGACCGGGCTGACGGTCGCCTTTATCGGGCTGGTCATCGCGCTCGTCACCCTGCTCACTTCCGGCCGGCATATGCTCTTCCTGCTGAAGCGGGTGGATTATAAGACGCTGCTCTTTTTTGTCGGGCTGTTCGTCGTCATCAGCGGCCTGGAACAGACCGGCATCCTGGAGATTGTCGCCAGCTTTATCGGCACGGTCAGCAACGGCAACCTCCATCTGATGGTCGCCATTATCATCTGGATGTCCGCCATCGCCAGCGCCTTTATCGACAACATCCCCTTTGCGGCGACGATGCTCCCGGTTATCAGGAGCCTGGCGGCGACCCAGGGGGTCGATACGGCGACGCTGGCCTGGGCCCTGTCGATGGGCACCGATATCGGCGGCAGCGCCACCCCGATCGGCGCCTCCGCCAACGTCGTCGGTATCTCGGTCGCGGCGAAGAACGGCCATATCATCGGCTGGGGCAAATACTGCAAGGTGTCCGCCCCGGCGACGGTCATTGTCGTCGCGGTGTCGATGCTGTTCATGTTCG
The DNA here is from genome assembly GCA_018712425.1 of Candidatus Faecivivens stercoravium. Classification (GTDB taxonomy): domain Bacteria; phylum Bacillota; class Clostridia; order Oscillospirales; family Ruminococcaceae; genus Faecivivens; species Faecivivens stercoravium. The sequence continues at coordinate 4,683 of DVHA01000210.1, forward strand.
TCCGTTACTGCTGAGAAAGGGAGGTCTATATGGATAAACAGGTTATCGTCAGCATCAGCCGCGAGTTTTGCAGCGGCGGGCATGCAATCGGCGAATACATCGCCAAGGCCATGGGCCTGGGGCTGGTAGACCGGAATATGCTGGATGAGATTGCCCAGCGGAAAAACATCCGGATCGAGTACCTGGAAAAATACGACGAAAAGCCCCGGAACCTCATCCTGTCCAGGCGGGTGGGGGCGTTCTCCAATTCGATTGAAGACATCATCGCAGAAATGCAGTTTGAATACCTGCGGGACAAGGCGTCCAGCGGGGAATCCTTTGTCGTTGTCGGCCGCTGTGCCGACAGCGTCCTCGGAAGCCGGAAGTGCCTGATCCCCATCTTTGTAATGGGCGACGAGGAGGATAAGATCGCCGAGGCCTGCCGCCGCTTTGGCATCGGCCGCGAAGAGGCGGTCAGCAAGATGCGCCGCCACGACCGGACCCGCAAACAGTATCACAACCGTTACAGCGAAAACAAGTGGGGTGATTCCCGCTATTACGATATCTGCATCAACAGCAGCAAGCTGGGGATTGAAAAGACGGCTGTCCTCCTTACCGAGTATATTCGCGAACGGATGGAGCGGTTTTAACGGCGCTGTGGGGAATACCCTGCGGAAATTGTATTGTTAAATACAACAATATAAACTTTCCAAACGTCCAGTCAACGTCCCGAAGACCGTTCGCTTGACGAACGGTCTTATGCGTTTAGAG
>DVHA01000020.1 GCA_018712425.1 Candidatus Faecivivens stercoravium
CCTACGCCCGGATGTTTTTGGGGCAGATGGAAAAGCCGGACGTCGACTCGATTGAGGGGCTCTCCCCCGCCATCTCCATCGACCAGAAGACCACCAGCAAAAACCCCCGCTCGACCGTCGGGACGGTGACCGAGATTTACGACTACCTGCGGCTTCTCTACGCCCGGATCGGCGTCCCCCACTGCCCCGTCTGCGGCCGGGAGATCAAGCAGCAGACGGTGGACCAGATGGTCGACCAGCTGCTCTCCTACCCCGAGCGGACCCGGATGCAGATTCTGGCCCCGGTCGTCCGCGGCCGGAAGGGCACCCACCAGAAGGAGTTCGAGTCCGCCCGCAAGAGCGGCTATGTCCGGGTGCGGGTCGACGGGAACATCTACGACCTGTCGGAGGAAATCACCCTCGAGAAGAACAAAAAACACAACATCGAGGTGGTCGTCGACCGGATTGCGGTGAGCGAAAGCATCAAAAGCCGGCTGACCGACTCGATTGAGACGGCGCTCTCCTTAAGCGGCGGGCTGATGATCGCCGAGGTGGACGGCGAAGACCTCACCTTCTCCCAGTCCTACGCCTGCCCCGACCACGGGGTTTCGGTCGGGGAGCTGGAACCCCGGATGTTCTCCTTCAACAACCCCCAGGGGGCCTGCCCGAAGTGCACGGGGCTCGGGACCTTTATGAAAGTCGACCCGGCGCTGGTTATCCCGAACGAAAACCTGTCCATCCGGCAGGGGGCGGTCAAGGCCTCCGGCTGGTACATCGGGGACAGCGGGACGATTGCCCAGATGTACTATGAGGCGCTGGCGAAGCACTACGGGTTTTCGCTGGACACCCCCTGGAAGGACCTGACGAAGGAACAGAAGCACGCCGTCCTCTACGGCTCGGACGGGGAGCGGATCCACATGGTCCGGCAGAAGGAGTACGGCACCGGCAGCTATGACACCGTCTTCGAAGGGGTCATCCCGAACCTCGAGCGGCGGTTTAGAGAGACCCAGTCCAGCTGGACCCGGGACGAGATCACCCAGGTGATGTCCAGCGTCCCTTGCCCCGACTGCCACGGCGACCGCTTAAAGCCGGAGTACCTGGCGGTGACGGTCGGCGGGAAGAACATCAGCGATTTCTGCAAGATGTCGGTGACCGACGCCCTAAAATTCATCGACTCCCTCACCCTCAGTGAGAAGGACCAGATGATCGCTGAGCAGATTCTGAAGGAAATTAAGGCGCGGCTCGGGTTTCTCCAGTCGGTCGGGCTGGAATACCTGACCCTCTCCCGGGCGTCGGCGACCCTCTCGGGCGGCGAAAGCCAGCGGATCCGGCTGGCGACCCAGATCGGCTCCAGCCTCGTCGGCGTCCTCTATATCCTCGACGAGCCGTCGATCGGGCTGCACCAGCGGGACAACGACAAGCTATTGGCCACCCTCAAACAGCTCCGCGACCTCGGCAACACCCTGATCGTCGTCGAGCACGACGAGGACACGATACGCGCCGCCGACTATATCGTCGACGTCGGGCCGGGGGCCGGGGTGCACGGCGGGGAGATTGTCGCGGAAGGCAGCTTGCAGGACGTGATGGACGCCCCCCGGTCGATGACCGGGCAGTACCTCTCGGGCAAGCGGAAGATTGAAGTTCCCACCGAGCGCCGGAAGGGCAACGGGAAGTGGCTGACCGTCAAGGGAGCGAGGCAGAACAACCTCAAAAACATCGACGTCTCCTTCCCGCTGGGGGCGTTTACCTGCGTCACCGGCGTCTCGGGGAGCGGCAAGTCGAGCCTTGTCAACGAGCTGCTTTACAAGTCGCTGGCCCAGAAGCTCTCGACCGCCCGGGTGCGGCCCGGCGACTGCGACGGGCTCATCGGCATCGAGGAGGTCGACAAGGTCATCAACATCGACCAGTCCCCCATCGGACGCACACCCCGCTCCAACCCCGCCACCTACACCGGCGTCTTCACCGACATCCGGGCGCTCTTCGCCTCGACCCCCGACGCGAAGATGCGGGGGTACGACTCCGGGCGGTTCTCCTTTAACGTCAAGGGCGGCCGCTGCGAGGCCTGCGAGGGGGACGGCATCCTCAAAATCGAGATGCACTTCCTCCCGGATATCTTCGTCCCCTGCGAGGTCTGCAAGGGCAAACGGTATAACCGCGAGACACTGGAAGTGAAGTACAAAGGGAAGAGCATCTCGGACGTGCTGGACATGACGGCGGAAGAGGCGCTCCTCTTCTTCGACAGCCTGCCGAAAATCAAGCGGAAGATCGAGACCCTCTGCCAGGTGGGCTTAGGGTATATCACCCTCGGCCAGCCGGCCACCACCCTCTCGGGCGGCGAGGCCCAGCGGGTCAAGCTGGCGACCGAGCTCTCCCGCAAGAGCACCGGCAGGACCGTCTATATCCTCGACGAGCCGACGACGGGGCTGCACACCTACGACGTGCATATGCTGATCGAGGTTTTGCAGCAGCTGACAAGCCAGGGCAACACCGTCGTCGTCATCGAGCACAACCTCGACGTCATCAAGACCGCCGACTATATCATCGACCTCGGCCCTGAGGGCGGCGACCGCGGCGGCACCATCGTCGCCACCGGCACCCCGGAGGAGATCGCGGCCGTCCCGCAGTCGTACACCGGGCAGTATTTAAAGCCGCTGCTGGTCAAAGATTGAATGGGTGATTGTAAGGCGCTGCCCTGTTTCCCTTTCCGCGGGGCCGAAGCGCCCTGACTGCTGGGCTCTGTCTCGCGGGGACGGCGTTCGGCAAATCGGGGTCCAGGGCCCGCTAGGGTCCTGGCGGATTCCAAAGGCAGAGCCTTTGGCCCGTCCAGGCGGAGCTTGGCGGATTCTTAAGGCAGAGCCTTAAGGAGGTCCCTTAAGGGGACCGATACAATCATTCAATCATCCAAAAGGGAGCCTTAAAGGGCTCCCCCGCTAAATTATACGACAAATATCTCCCCCCTTCCCGGGCAAAATACCCGGGAAGGGCTTTCTTTTTCCAAACCGCGTTATTTTTTACCGAAAACCCCTTGCATATTCCGGAAAAACTGCTATAATGGCTGATGAAAGCGAAATCCGGCGGAATCCTGCCGGCAGAAAGGAATGTGCATAAAATGAAACTTGGAATGAGCTGCTACTGCCTCGACGGCGCGATGGCCAAAGGCATGACGGTGGACGAGGTGATCGATTTCGCCGCCGCCCACGGCTGCGAGCATATCGAATTCGTCCCCTTCCACCTGGAGTTTGTCCGCCCTGACCTCAGCCTGAACGAGGAGCTGTGCGACCATGTGCGGGAAAAATGCGCATCGGCGGGGATTGAGATCTCGACCTATTCGGTCAACGGCAACCTGCTGATGGAGGACGAGGCCGAACAGGCCCGGGAGATCGAGCGGATTAAACGGCATATCGACGCCGCCGAGCGGATGGGCCTGAAACGGATGCGGTTTGACGTCGCCTCCTTCCGCCGCCCCTTCTCCACCAACACCATCTACAACTTCCGGGAAGAGTTCCCCCAGATGGTCAAAAACGGCGGGCTGCTCTGCGACTACGCCGCCGGGAAGGGCATCAACATCGTCATGGAAAACCACGGCTTCTTTATCAACGGCTCCGACCGGGTGCTCTCCCTCATCCAGTCGATTAACCGCCCCAACCTCAAGATGACCGTCGACGTCGGCAACTTCCTCTGTGTCGACGAGGACCCGGTCGCCGCGGTCAAGAAGTGCCTGCCGATGGCCGAGATGATCCACCTCAAGGACTTCTACATCCGCAAAAAGGAACAGCTCCCCGACCAGACCGAGATGTTCAACTGCGACAACGGCAGCTGGTTCGAGACGATGGGCGGCAAGATGCTCCGCGGCTCGATCCTCGGCCAGGGGGATATGGACGTCTGGGAGATTTTGCGGCTGATCAAGCACTCCGGTTTCGACGGGTACATCTCCCTCGAGTTCGAAGGGATGGAGCCCTGCGAACGGGCGACCGCCATCGGCCTCTCGATGGCGAAGGCGATCCTCGAACGGGTGTAAGCGACAGTATATCCAGGCAGCAAAGGCGTCCCGTGGGGCGCCTTTTTGTAATATGATATACACGCTGGCGCGTGTATGATATCCGCCCGGCGGGCGGGTGATATATTGGCCTGCGGCCATATGATATATGCCCCTGCGGGACATATGAAGGTACGCTTCGCTCATTTAAATTTTCCGATGCGTTCCCGATGCGCGCACTAAAAATTAAATCACATTTTTCCCGGCGGCATGTACGGCGGGAAAAATACCTTGATCCGGGCAAGTGTCGACCGCAGGGAGGCATGCAGCCCGGATGTCAAAATATAATCCAAAAAGCTTGCTTTTTGGATTAGGAAGAAGGAGGGCTTTTATGTATCTTGACTGGACGTATATCGTTCTGGTGCTGCCGGCGGTGGTGTTTTCCCTCTGGGCCAGCAGCCGGGTAAACGGCGTCTTTGCCCGCTACCAGGACCATTTCCTCGCCTCCGGGCTCACCGGCGCCGAGGCGGCCGCGGCGATGCTGCGGCAGGCGGGGGTATATGGTGTCCGGATTGAACGGGTCTCCGGGCGGCTGTCCGACCACTACGATCCGCGGACAAACGTCATCCGGCTGTCCGACGGGGTCTACGGCAGCAGCTCGGCGGTGGCGGTGGGGGTCGCCTGCCATGAAGCGGGCCACGCCCTCCAGTACGCCGGGAACTACTTCCCGGTGCGGCTGCGGATGGCGATTATCCCGGTGACCCGGCTGGGGTCGGGGCTGGCGGTGCCGCTGATCCTGATCGGGATTTTGTTTTCCTACACCTCCAGTATATTTATCACGGTGGCGTATATCGGGGTCGGGTGCTTCGCCCTCTCGACCGTCTTCCAGCTGGTGACCCTGCCGGTCGAGTTCAACGCCAGCCGCCGGGCGCTCGCCGCCATCCACGAAAGCGGCTTCCTCCGGCCGGAGGAGGAGGCGGAGGCGAAGGAAATCCTCTCGGCCGCGGCGATGACCTATGTGGCGGCGCTGGCGGTGTCGATTACCCAGCTGCTGCAGTTCCTCCTGCTGGTCGGCCGGCGGGATAACCGGCGGAGATAAGCGCCCATGTTTGAGGAAAGCACACCCTCCCCGCGGGGCCGAAGCGCCCTGACTGCTGGGCTCTGTCTCGCGGGAACGGCGTTCGGCAAATCGGTGTCCAGGGCCCGCTAGGGTCCTGGCGGAGTCCAGAGGCAGAGCCTCTGGTCCATCCAAGTGAAACTTGGCGGATTCTTAAGGCAGAGCCTTAAGGAGGTGCCTTAAGGGCACCGATACAAAATATTCAATTGTCCAAAACAAAAAGCGCCTGGAACCGCCCAGGCGCTTAATTTGTCAAAAATGTTTTTTGGAGCATTTTTTGGGTGCTGCGCACGCTTCGTTATCAGCGGCAAAGCTGTGGTCAGCTTCGGAAGTACGGAAAGTGAGCGCCTGGGAAGGGGCTCTGCCCCTTCCAGTCCCGCGATTTTTTGAAAAAAATCGAGTAAAACTTTTCATTCTGCGCCCGTTTCTTTGTGACTTTAACGCCAGCGCCGATTCTTACGTTTCTGTCCAACTCGTTTTTCGACAGTGAGGTTATTTCCCTTCCTGCAAAAGCTTTGCCACCTCTTCGACGTCCACCGGGCCGTCCTCCGAATACTTGGAGCGGCCAAGGAGGGCTTTAAAGGTTTTGTAGTTTAAAACCGGCATCCCCTGCCCGATCGACAGGGTGACCTTCGGGTCGCCGAAAACGACGTAGTACTCGGTCTGGATTTTGCCCAGCTTGTGGCGGGTCAGCAGCCGCCGCACCGCATCGTTGGCCTTCTGCGCCTCCCGGAGGGGGTTGTCGAAGGCGACGCGGCCGAGGGTGATGTTTTCCTTGTCGGTCTTAACCGAGACCCAAGTGGGGTCCTTGGCGTCGCCGTAGATGGTGTCGCACTCGCTGCGGAGCTGGAAGAGCAGCACATGGTTGAAGGTCACCAGCGCCCGGTCGACGGTGACGGTGTCGTTTTTGCCCGCCGGGAAGGTGAGGTTTTCCAGCACCTTGAAGCTGCGGATTTTGGCGAAGCGGTTCAGCTTCCCGGTGACGAGGTTTTCCGCCAGCACCCCTTTTTTCCGCTGGAGGCTGTTTTTCAGCATATGTAAGAGCACCAGCAGCACGACCACAAGGATCGCGATACCGGCTACGATGAGAGCGATCGCCCAGGTTTCCATAAAAATGAGTCTCCTTCCAAATGTCCGAATTGCCATATCCAAAGCCTGTTTTTCAATAGCCTGAAAAATATTATACCACATCCGCATAAAAAAGGGAACCCGGTTCATACTAGATTCGAAAATATTTTGGAAGCTGTGGGGCACCGCCCCAGGCGTTCCGGATTTTCGGAAAGGAATGAATTTGGATGAACTGGATTGACAGGATTGCCCTCCTGCTCGTCGTGATCGGCGGTATCAACTGGGGCAGCGTCGGCCTTTTCCAATACGACCTGGTGGGGGCGCTCTTCGGCGGGATGTCCGGCATGATCAGCCGGATTATCTTCACGCTGGTGGGGATTGCCGCCCTCTGGTGCATCTCCCTCTTCTTCCGCGGCAGCGACCGGTCATAAGGGACGGGCGGAAGAAAGGCCCGATTTGCCGAAAAACCATTTTCGAGCATTTTTTGGGTGCTTGCGCACGCTTTGTTATAAGTGGCAAAACTGTGGACAGCTTCAGAAGTACGGTAACTGAGCGCCTGGGAAAGGGCTCTGCCCTCTCCACTCCCGCCAGCCCTTTAAAAAGGGCTGGACCCTAAACTTCTGATCGTCCCCCGTTTCTCCGTAAAATAGGCGCCAGCGCCGGTTTATGCGTTCGAGCAGATGGTTTCCAGGCCTCGGGCCTTGTATCCCCCTTGACAGAAACCGCCGGACGCGGTATCCTTAAATAGCAGAATCGTATCCGGCTCGGGAGGTGGA